>NZ_JAKEVK010000140.1:0-12098 GCF_022398435.1 Pseudoalteromonas sp. Isolate6
ACATTAAATAGTGAAAAAGACGATAAAATCGTCTTTTTCACACACAGGATTGAGCTAGCGCATTTTATACTTCGGGTACAAAAGATAGCGCCTTTTCCATCACTTCAATGCCAGCCTCTTTTTTGTGACCATTTTCTGATAAATGACGACGGAAACCACGAGCACCGGGCTGGTTTTGAAAAATACCCAACATGTGACGCGCAATGTGCCAAAAGTTTGCACCATTCGACATTTCACTTTCAAAGTAGTCATACATGCTTCTTACCACCTGATGACGCGTTTGCGTAAACGCAGCTTCGCCATACAATAGCTCATCAACCTGTGACAACATAAACGGGTTGCTGTAAGCTTCACGGCCAACCATTACACCGTCAAGGTGAGCCAAATGATGCAGGCATTCCTCAAGAGTTTTAACACCACCATTAATACTGATATGCAGATCTGGATAATCTTTCTTTAATTGATAAACACGAGGATAATCTAATGGTGGGATCTCCCGGTTTTCTTTCGGGCTTAAGCCTTGCAACCATGCTTTACGGGCATGAATGATAAAGTCATCACAGCCCACTGCCTGCGAGGCTTCAATCAACGCCGTAAGAAACTCATAGGAATCTTGTTCATCAATACCAATGCGCGTTTTTACCGTTACCGGAATATTCACTTCTGCCTTCATCGCCGCCACACAATCAGCAACGAGCTGAGGCTCAGCCATTAAACACGCCCCAAAGCGACCATTTTGCACGCGATCTGACGGGCAACCCACATTTAGGTTTACCTCACTGTAGCCATATTGCTCAGCACGCTTAGCACACTCAGCCAACGCTTTAGGATCAGAACCACCCAACTGCAACGCCGATGGTAACTCATGCGCACCAAACGCCAAATAGTCCCCTTTACCAAAAATAATCGCACCTGTAGTGATCATTTCAGTATAAAGCACCGCATGTTTAGTCAGCTTACGGTGAAAGGTTCTGCAATGTCGATCAGTCCAATCCAGCATGGGTGCAACGCTAAAGCGGCGAAAGGCATCAACACAGTGGTTAGGTGTTTGTGGCTCAAAGGGTGGAGTTGGTTGTTGGCTCATGGTATGACTTTCTCAATCAGATTTGCTATCAGCGAGCTGCACTAACTATCTATAGCAGTACATAGCTCAAATAGGTGATTGCGTAGTATACCGCAGCTTCTAATACTTCGTTAAGTATAGATAGTAATTTATTGCCAATAGTAAATAACCTGAGCTTCGGATAATTTATGCCTTTCTAGCAGCCTGTTTTTGCGCTAGACAAGGAAATAATTTAATATAACTTTAAAAACAATGACTTAGCTCATTTCTTATCCAAACCTCAGGTTAAATACAAAAAAGCCGCAAGTAATTGAACTTGCGGCTTTCGATTTGTTTAGGTTGCCTTCACAGTCTTATGGTGAGTTAAAGATACTCCTTCACTACCGCTACTTTATTTTTTGCGAACTGACTGTTTGGGTTTATCGCAAGTAACTGCTGATAGTGCGCCAGTGCTTGCGCATACTGCTTGTTTAACTCATACGCTTGCGCGATGCTGTTATGGTAATATGGCTGCTCGTTATTTTGCGTCAGCGCAAATTTAAAGATTTCGATACCATTATTAACTTGGCCATCTTCAACAAGCTTATTGCCCCACTCCACCAAGATCTCTAAATCATACATTACACCGGTATCTTGCTGCGCTTTTGCAAACATAGCCGCAAAGTCGGCAAAGCCTTGTTTATCTGTAAGCTGCTTTAAGTACGCCATCGGCTGGTAGGCCTTTTGCTTACTAGCGTCGTTAAAGTTGGGAATATAGTAAGCGGCAATATCATCAACAAACTCAATGGGTACTCCACCCAACAGGTTAGTAAGTACAATCACCGAAACCTTGTCTTCAGGGTAGGTGATCACTGTAGTCGCATTGCCACCGCTTGCGCTGATTGCTGGGTGATATTTACGCTGAACCACTTGCCAGCCCATTGCATAGCCGTTTTCTTTGTTGTTAAAGGCTTCTGTACGCCCGTTGTTCAGCTTAACTGGCGTCCATAGCATATCTAACTCTTTAACCAGCTCGCCTTGTTGTAGTGATACAACATAGTTAGCTAGTTCCGTTGCAGTTGAACTCATTCCCGCTGCGGTTCTCAACATATAAGGGAATTCGCCGTAAAAGTTTTTGTAATTCCCCTCTCCTAAATGAATATATTGGCGAGCCTGATTTGGCACCATAAGTTCAAGATAATCAAAACCTGCCTGCGCGGTTTTTGGCATATTGGCACGTGCTAACTGCATCTTGGTAATAAAAGCAGGAAACCCTTCAGGTGCATATTTATCAATAATCTTACCCAAAATCACATAGCCGGTTTGGTTATAACGAAAACGCGAGTTAGGTGTAAATTGAAAAGGCTGCTTTTGCACTGCTTGCCATGAGGCTTCCGCATCATTCGGTACAATGGTTTCTAGGGCATAATTTGATGCTAGGATCGGCGGCAGACCTGTGGTGTGACCCATTAATTGGTTAATTTTGAGTTGCTGCCAAGCCTTTGGTAAATCGGGTAAGTGCTTACCAATTTCATCGTCAATATTTAGATAACCTTGTTCAGCGAGCTGTACAATCGCAACACCGGTAAACGCCTTTGTCATCGAGTTAATCGGAAATAACGTCTGCTCAGTCACAGGCACTTGATGCTGTAAGTCTGCAAAACCATAACTTCCTTGCTTAATGATTTTATCGTCTTTAACTACGGCTAACTGTAATCCGGGAATATGCCTTTCTTTCATGAGGGTTTTGATCAGCTTGTCTATCGACTCAGCCTTCACTAAGGATGAAAATAATGCCGACCACAGTAGCGTGCCAAACCATAAAATGGTTGATAATAAGACTTTGTTGTTCTTGTACATGATAGTTCCATTACTCATTTTCGTTTGAGAGATGGCTATATCTTTCCAAGTATTGTACCAACCTTAAAAGCCATTAATTATCAGCAACTTAAATTAATTCAACGAGAAAACACAGGTGAATAAATTAACGAAAAGTGGTGAGATATACAAATAAATGGCGTTTTTAACAAGGTAATCGTGAGGTGATAAAGTGGAAGTCTCAAGCGTAAACATCTCATGTTGGGATGTTTACGCTTGAGGTGTGAGTCAGCCTATAAGCCGGGTTCTGTTCACTCCCGAAGGAGATCGATAATCATTCGTCTAGGCCTAGGATCGCTCCTAGGCTCGAGCAACCTACCCGGTTCCGATGCGGGCCACACCATAAGGAACCCTATTTGGTCTTGCTCCGGGTGGAGTTTACCTTGCAACCAACTGTTACCAGTGGCCCGGTGCGCTCTTACCGCACCCTTTCACCCTTACCGGTCCCGAAAGACTTAGGCGGTCTTCTCTCTGCTGCACTTGTCGTAGGCTCACGCCCCCCAGCCGTTAGCTGGCACCCTGCCCATTGGAGCCCGGACTTTCCTCCCCCTGATCATTTTCGTCACAGGCAGCGATTATCCGGCTGACTCAGGCGGGCGATTATACGCACTTTAATACAATAACGCACGCGATAAATTGCGTGTATTACGCTTCTCGCTCAGCAATGATAGCCTTATACAAGGCGTTCTTTTTTAGCCCTAAATATTCAGCTGCCACGCCGCAGGCCTTTTTCAATGGCATTTCTGGCTCTAGTAACTCAATCAGCTTTTTCGCTTCTGGCGTTAATGCTTGTTCATCTCTTTGTTCACCGGGTAGCATCAACACCAGTTCACCTTTTTGCTTTTCAGGCGTTGCGGTTAAAAACTCAATGAGCTCGGTAACCGTGCCACTGAAAAAGGTTTCGTAGGTTTTGGTCAGTTCTTTAGCAAAAACGACTTGTTGTGTTTCGCCCAGCGCGATTTTCATATCTTCTAGACTCGCCATAATGCGGTGGGTGCTTTCGTACAAGATACTCGTGATGCCAGAGGCGACTGCATCTTTAAAAAATTGCTGACGCGCTTGGCTTTTTGCTGGTGAAAATCCCACGAATTGGAACTTATCTGTCGGTAAGCCTGAACAACTCACCGCAGCAATGGCGGCACACGCGCCAGGAACGGGAGTGACGGTAGCACCTGCTTCACGGCAGAGGTTTACCACGGCATAGCCCGGATCGCTGATAAGCGGCGTACCCGCATCAGACACTAGGGCGATGTCTTTACCTTCGTTTAACCAATCTAAAATTTGCTGCGCTTTTTGCTTCTCGTTGTGATCATGCAGTGCAAAAGTTTTTGCTTTAATGCTAAAGTGGCTCAATAATTTACCGGTGTGGCGCGTATCTTCGGCAGCGATTAAATCGACCTGACTTAACACTTTCAGTGCACGTTCACTGATGTCATCTAAATTACCTATTGGTGTCGCTACAATATGTAGGGTGCCGATTTTGTTTTCGTTGTGAAGATTAGCCATTGAGCTCTCCAATATCAGTCAGTAAGATATCCACTCAGTCGTGAAAAAGAAGGTTTGCCTGTGCAGTTTAAAAAGATAGCGCTTTTAGTTGCCATATTGTCGGGGTTATCCGCTTGTAGTACAAGCACAAATGTCACCAAATCCCCCCAAGAAACTAAAACAACTAAAGCCGTTAGCCAATCGGATGACAATGCCGCGTCGTTATTTGCAAAGGCGCAGAGTAAGGAAGGCGTTGCCAAAATCCAATTGCTATATGCAGCCAGAGACGCTGCTATCTTAGAAAAAGACTGGCAAATGTTAGAGCAAATTGGTTTAGCGATGGAAGCTAAAGCCAGTGTTGATCACATTCAAAACAAATTATATATCGCACTTGCTCGCAAAGAATTGTCGCAGTATGCCAATGCGTTAGCTATCCTAAACACGCTAGAGGGCCGACTCAACACCCCAGAGCACCAAGCTTGGTATGAGTATTTACTGGGTAGTATTTATGCCTCGCAGCAACTACCAAAAAAAGCGTTGGTTGAGTACTTTAAAGCGGCCGATATTGCCAATGAACATAACTTAGCGGTGGCCGGGTTACACGAAGAGATTTGGCTAGCGCTACAACAGCTATCAAGTTACGCCCTAGAGCGCTTTGATTCTGGCTCTGTTTTACAACGTGGTTGGGTGACGCTGGCTAAATATCAACAAATTTATTTGGGTTCGAGCGTCCAGCTCGACCAAGCCATGAATAGTTGGCGTCGCCGTTTTACTAATCACCCAGCGGTTGCTTTACTGCCTAAAGATTTACAAGGCGCGGTTGCGCTTGAACCTTACCAAGTTAAAAGACTTGCGGTGTTGTTACCACAATCAGGTGCGAGCGAGCGACTCGGTACAGCGCTTAAAAATGGTTTCTTGGCTGCTACTGACGAAGGGATGATTGAAGAGGTCTTCTTCATTGATGAGATGGCATCCGAATCTGAAATAGTAACGCAACTTGCTGAGGCAAATGTCGATTTTGTCATTGGTCCATTATTAAAATCCAACGTTGAAAAACTACTCGCAGATAAAGGTTTTGCGGCTTACCCAACTTTGTTTTTAAATGCACGCGAAACGCTTACGCCTAGCAGTAGTGAACAGTACTTTTTTGCACTTAACCCTGAGCATGAAGTCGAGCAAGCAATGAAGCACTTTCTTGCTAAAGGCTATAAAAAGCCCATGTTACTGGCTCCAGCAAATGCCTCTGGTAAGCGGTTGATTGAGCATTTTGATCAAGGTTGGAAACGCTATAGTGAGACTAAGCCGGAAGTAGGTTATTACACTAATAGTAAAAATATGGCGGATGTCATTACCGATATTTTAGAGGTGGACGCTTCAAAGTCACGTACTCGCGTCATTAAGAGCCTATTTCGTAAAGAGGTCAAAAGCGAAACACGCTCTAGACGCGACATTGATGCCATCTATATTCTTGGCGATGCTATGGAAACCCGATTGCTCAAGCCTTATTTAGACGTCAATGTCAGTACGTTTGCCGACCGGATCCCATTGTATGCGAGCTCTCGCAGTTATAGTAAGCAAATCGATGTCACTGATAAGGGGGATTTAGAAGGGCTTTATTTTACCGAGCAACCTTGGATGCTGCCGGGTGCTGTTGAAAAAGCACCGCTTCGAGATACCTATCAATCTTTATGGCCTGAACAGGCCGATTTAGAACAGCGCTTGTTCGCGATGGCATATGACGCTACCAATTTAATCCCAGAGCTGCGGCAACTAGCTTGGCTCTCGGGTAAAAGTTTTGATGGCTTAACCGGCCAGCTCAGCATACGCGGTGGCAGTGATGTTGTGCGAAAGCTCAGTTGGGCACAATATCGTAATAAACAAATTCGTTTGGTGAGCTTGGATGAACAGCCTCCACTACCATTATTTATGCAACAAGAGAAACCTGTGGGAGACTCTTTGATCAGATAGGATATCTGGATGTTTAAAGGACTATTTAGCAACACACGGAGTAAGGGCGAGCATTTTGAGTTGATTGCGGAGCAATTCTTGGTAAAACAAGGATTAACCCCCGTCACCAGAAACTATCTCTGTAAATACGGAGAGATAGATCTGATTATGCGAGAGTCGCAAACCTTAGTGTTTATTGAAGTAAAGTATCGCGATAGCAGCCACTTTGGTGGCGCAATTAACGCACTATCAAAAACTAAGCTTCAAAGATTAAAGCGTAGTATTTATAATTATTTAGCACAGCAAAATTTGCATAACACGCAACTTAGAGTCGACTTTGTTGCCATTCAAGGGGCCGATCCCCCTGAAATAAACTGGATTAGAAATATTTTTTAGCATGCAAGAATCTATAAAATCTATATTTACAGAGTCAATTCAAGCGCAGATAGCGGCAGGCGAAGTATTGCCTAAAGCGCTAGAAACCGCAGCGATGACTATGGCTCAGAGCCTGATCAATGGCAATAAAATCATCTGCTGCGGCGCGCCAAGTAATCATATGTTGGCGCACCACTTCGCAACCATCTTAAGCAACTTTTACGAAACAGAACGCCCATGTCTGCCCGCGATTGCACTAACGAATGAGCAATATAATTTAGCGTCACCAGAAAATGGCAAAGCCAGAGAGCGTTTTGCCAAACAAATACGCGCATTTGCGCAACAAGGTGACTTGCTGGTGGCGTATGCCATAAACGGGCAAGAAAAGGCGGTTATTGGCGCAGTGGAAGCGGCTCTTACTAGAGATATGAAAGTCATCGCGCTAGTTGGCGATGATGGTGGTGAAATAACCGGTCTGTTGGGCCCACAAGATGTCGAGATCCGGATCCCAAGTAAACGCCCAAGCCGGATAATCGAGTCACAACTATTCAATACTCACTGTTTAAGTGAGCTAATCGACGCAATTTTATTCCCTCAGGACGAAGTATAATGATGAGAATAACCTCTTTACTTGCCGCCATCTTGTTACTACAAGGGTGTGCTGCTGCGGTAGTTGCTGGTACAGCCGGTGCGGTCTCTGCTGCAAATGATAGGCGCACTATCGGTGCGCAAATTGACGATAACAATATCGAGATTAAAGGCACGCTTGCTATCAAAGAGATTAAGCGCCTTGCAGATCATGCCAACATCACACTGGTGAGTGTTAATGGCGTAGTATTAATGATTGGTCAGGTCACCAATCAAGAAATGAAAACGGAAGCTGAGCGTGCGCTACAAAACGTTGCAGGGATTAAGCAGGTACATAACCAGTTAAGAATAAGCTCAAATATAGGTATCACAACGCAAACACATGATACTTGGCTGACCTCTAAGGTTAAAACCAAATTACTCGCTGCCGACGAGGTCAATGGTGCAAATATTAAGGTCGTTACCGAGAATGCAGAAGTGTTCTTAATGGGTTTAGTTTCCAAGCAAGAAGCAAACTCCGCGGTAGAAATCGCCAGGAATATTAATGGTGTAAAACGTGTGATTAAAGCCTTTGAGTACATATGATACCAATAATGTATAGCCATAAAAAAACCTGCATTCGCAGGTTTTTTTATTTTATCACTCGAAGGTGAGAACCTTTTTTCTTTTCAGGTTCAGGCTTAGTCTCTGGCGCTTGTGAGACTTCAGTCTCTTCCGCCAAATCTAGCTCTTCATCTTCAAAGACTTCTTCTTCAGGTGTAAATACCGTGCCCTCACCATTTTCTCTGGCATAGATAGCCAATACCGCACCGTTAGGTACGTATACTTGCATTGGCTGACCACCAAACCGAGCATTAAAGCTCAGTGCTTGGTTATCCATAGAGAAATTCGTCACAGCAGATGGGCTTACGTTCAACACAATCTGCCCTTCTTGCACAAACTGTGTTGGAACCTGTACCGAGGGGAAGTCCGCGTTCACCACTAAATGCGGCGTACATTCGTTATCGACAATCCACTCGTAAAAAGCGCGTAGTAAGTAAGGACGATTAGACGTCATTACGATCTGATCTCACGCTCAGCATCAGTTAGCGATGCTTGGAATGAGTCACGCTCAAATAAACGTAGCATGTATTCTTTTAGCTCTTTGCTACCGGCGCCATTCAGCTCAATACCAAGCTGTGGTAAACGCCAAAGTAGTGGAGCTAAATAACAATCTACTAAGCTGAACTCTTCACTCATGAAGTAAGGTGCTTCATTGAAGATAGGTGCTACAGCTAGTAGAGCTTCGGTTAACTCTTTACGAGCTTGTGCAGCTTCATCACCGCCCGCAGAAACCTTTTCAGCAAGTGAATACCAGTCAGTTTCAATGCGGTGCATCATCAAACGACTACGACCACGCATTACCGGATATACAGGCATCAGAGGAGGATGCGGGAAGCGCTCGTCTAGATACTCCATAATGATATTCGCTTGGTACAAACCAAGCTCACGATCGATTAGCGTAGGAACAGTACCATACGGGTTAATCTCATGTAGAGCTTCTGGTAAGTTGTCCTTTTCAGCCTGATGAATATCAACACTTACACCTTTCTCAGCAAGTACGATACGTACCTGGTGACTGTACATACAGTTTGACCCAGAAAAAAGTGTCATTACAGGGCGCTTATTGGCAGCAACGGCCATGCCTACCTCCATTAAAAAACTAAAAGTAATTAAATCACTTTAAACAGCAAAAGGGGCGAACGCCCCTATTGCAAAAATTACCTTTGAATATTCAAATTAATGAACATCTCTCCAGTATTCTTTCTTCAAGAAGAATGCCAGGATGAAGAAGATAACTAAGAAACCAATAACCTTAATACCTAAAGCTTCTGACTCCAGGCGAGAAGGCTCACCTACATAAGCTAAGAAGTTTGTCAGGTCACGTGCTGCTTGGTCATATTCATCAACACTCATCTCACCACTACCATCTGTTTCAGTACCGACAACTTTGGTGACGGTTTTCATGACTTTTTCGCCATTTTCAACCACTTCAACTTCATGCTCTTCAGTGATTGGAGTTGGCAAGCCTTGCAACTCTTGTAGTACGTGAGGCATGCCCACCAATGGGAAAACAATGTTGTTTACACCAAATGGGCGAGACTCATCTTTATAGAATGATTTCAAGTAAGTATAGATGTAGTCCGGTGACTTAACACGAGAGATAAGTGTTAAGTCTGGTGGAGCAGCACCAAACCACTTTGCTGCATCATCTTTCGCCATAGAGTTTTTAATATGGCTACCCACTTTAGAACCATCGAAAATAAGCGTTTCTTGACCAATATCTGTTGGAATACCAATATCACGGAAAGTACGCTCATAACGCTGATACTGCATCTGGTGACAGCCAAGGCAGTAGTTCATAAATAACTTAGCGCCACGCTGTAAAGATGCTTTATCTGTTAGGTCATTATTTGCTTCCATCAAAGGTACTGATGGGCCCGCTGCCATCGATAACGTTGGCAACAATGCGAATAAACCGATTACTAGCTTTTTCATCATTTCGTCAACCTCGTTGGTAGTGGCTTCGTCTTCTCATTTTTACTGTAGAAGAATAGCAATACGAAGAACATGAAGTAAGTTACTGTCGTAATTTGCGACAATAGCGTTTTAAAGTCAGTTTGCGGTGTTGCACCAATCCAACCAAGGATAACAAAAGTGACAACAAACTGAGCAATGTTCAACTTATGGAAACCACAGCGGTAGCGAATCGAACGAACAGAACCACGGTCAATCCAAGGCAATAGTGCCAATGCTACAATTGATGCACCCATCGCAAGTACGCCGATTAGCTTATCAGGGATTGCACGAAGGATCGCATAGAATGGCGTAAAGTACCAAACTGGGAAAATGTGCTCTGGCGTTTTCAGCGGGTTTGCTGCTTCGAAGTTTGGCGCTTCAAGGAAGAAACCGTTCATTTCTGGTGCGAAGAAAACTATTGCACAGAAGAAAATTAAGAAGCCAGCAACACCTAAGACATCTTTTACTGTGTAGTAAGGGTGGAATGGAATTGCATCCACAATATCTTTTTTGTCAGTGTAATATTCATGGAATTTAAATTTAGGTTTGTCTTCCTCAGCCACAGAGCCTTTCTTACGCTTGATCTCAACACCGTCTGGGTTGTTCGATCCTACTTCGTGAAGTGCAACAATGTGAAGGAATACCAAGATAACCAGTACTAATGGTAGTGCAATAACATGTAGTGCAAAGAAGCGGTTAAGCGTTGCACCTGAAATAACGTAGTCACCACGGATCCAAAGCGTTAAGTCA
Organism: Pseudoalteromonas sp. Isolate6; assembly: GCF_022398435.1. Taxonomy (NCBI): domain Bacteria; kingdom Pseudomonadati; phylum Pseudomonadota; class Gammaproteobacteria; order Alteromonadales; family Pseudoalteromonadaceae; genus Pseudoalteromonas; species Pseudoalteromonas sp. Isolate6. The sequence continues at coordinate 10,625 of NZ_JAKEVK010000140.1, forward strand.
TCACCAATTACAGGGATTGCACCGAATAATGAAATGATTACCTGAGCACCCCAGAAAGACATCTGGCCCCAAGGAAGTAAGTATCCCATGAATGCTTCAGCCATTAGCGCTAAGAAGATAAACATACCAAACAACCATAGAAGTTCGCGTGGCTTTTGGTAAGAACCATAAATCATACCGCGGAACATATGGAGATAGACCACCACGAAGAACGCGGACGCGCCAGTGGAGTGTAGGTATCGCAATAACCAACCATATTCAACATCACGCATGATGTATTCTACTGATGCAAAGGCACCTTCAGCAGAAGGAACAAAGTTCATAGTCAGCCAGATACCAGTCACAATCTGGTTTACCAATACTAAAATGGCGAGTGAGCCAAACAAGTACCAGAAGTTAAAGTTCTTTGGCGCTGGGTATTGAGCAATATGCATATTCCAGACGCGAGTCATTGGAATACGAGCATCGATCCAATCAACAACTTTGCCCACTACGCCCGTATTTTCTGCTTTATCTACATTTACAGACATTATGCAACCCCTTCTTCTTCACCTACCAAAATAGTAGTGTCGTCAATAAAGGTATACGGTGGGATCTCTAAGTTTAGAGGTGCAGGTACGTTTTGGAATACGCGACCCGCCATATCAAACTTCGAACCGTGACAAGGACAGAAGAAACCACTATCAGTGCCTTCTACTTTTTCGCCAAAACTTCCGTTAAGGAAAGATGGTGAACATCCTAAGTGAGTACAAATCCCAACAGCGACGAAGATCTCAGGTCGCTTAGAACGAAAACCGTTCTGCGCAGACGCCAACTGTTGTGGCTCTTCAGAGTTAGGATCACGAAGTTGGTCTTCGTGTTGCTTCATTTGTTCTAGCATTTTTGGTGTACGATTAACAATCCAAACAGGTTTGCCTCGCCACTCAACACGAATAAGTTGTCCAGACTCAAGTTTGCTGATATCTACTTCTACAGGCGCACCTGCAGATTTAGCTCGCTCACTTGGATTCCAGGACGCAATAAAAGGAACAGCAGCTCCAACCGCACCAACGCCACCTACAACAGAGGTAGCGATAGTTAAAAAGCGACGTCGGCTGTTGTCTACAGGCGCATTGCTCATCCACTTATCTCCACTTGATTCCCAACACTTGCTATATTGAGAACATCAGTTACAGCAGGTTAATTTAAGAAATTACAAAATAGACGCGATCATAAATAAATACCTTGATTAAAACAAGGTTATTCCAGATCCATGCCCGAATAAACCCGCAGATAATCATCTATGATTACTTCGAGCATGAAACCGCGTATTCATGATATCGCGTCTGACACAACAATATACTGACTAAGATCAACCCCCGACTAAGGATACGCACCAAATCGCATGACTGGATCTCAGGTCTTTCTACTTGCTCCGCCAATTGTAGCAAAAAAAACCGCCAAGTTACCGCTCGATTTGCACTAATTATTATAT
>NZ_JAKEVK010000141.1:0-12000 GCF_022398435.1 Pseudoalteromonas sp. Isolate6
GTTTCAGCTTAGGCAGGCATACTACAGAAGCCGAAATTGACTTCGCACTCAACAAAGTTAGAGAAGTCGCAGCGCTAACTTTGCGTGTCTAAATAAAACTAAATTATTCTAGAATAGATAGTTTCAGCTTAGGCAGGCATACTACAGAAGCCGAAATTGACTTCGCACTCAACAAAGTTAGAGAAGTCGCAGCGCTAACTTTGCGTGTCTAAATAAAACTAAATTATTCTAGAATAGATACTTAAGGAGAAAAATATAACAATGGAAAACCTATCAAATTTAGCCAATGCACTCGATTACTCGGACATTATTCACCTTGAGTTTTACGTGCAGGAGCAGCTTGCAAAGGGGAAAGAAATTTGTGATTTGATCATTGGAGATTTTGACACGCAACAATTTCCGATGCCCGACTACCTTACCGCACAGATCCAGCAAGCTTACGAGAACAAGCAAAACGATTACCCTCCGCTTGAGGGGGTGTTATCACTTCGCGATGAGGTAGCAAAACAAACTAAAAAGCACTTTAACGTCAGCTACAACCCAGATACGGAGATGTTGATCTCTGGCGGTGCAAGGCCTTTGCTGTATTCTGCGATGCTCGCTACGGTGAGCGCAGAAGACAAGGTGATCTACCCTGTGCCTTCTTGGAATAACATGTTTTACACCACCATGTGTGGTGGCAAGCATGTGCCAATTGAAACCAGCGAAGCAAATCAGTTTTTACCTACAGCGGAACAGCTTCAAGCACACATATCTGACGCGCGCCTTATCACCTTATGCTCACCGCAAAACCCTAATGGCTCCATGTTTTCAAAGCAACAGCTCGGTGAAATCTGCGACATGGTTGTCGCAGAAAACGCGCGCCGCAGAGCGATAAACGCCAAACCGCTCTACGTTATCTACGACCAAGTGTACTGGATGCTGACAATGCAAGAGGTTGAGCATTATCATCCGGCGTCGCTTTGCCCAGATATCAAGCCTTACTTAATTGTGGTTGATGCTGGCACCAAAGCTTTTGCCGCAACAGGCATTCGAGTTGGGTGGGCGACAGGCCCACACGAAGTGATAGCAAAAATGCAGGTGATCCAAGAACATATAGGTGCAATGGCCCCGACGGCAGAGCAACTTGCCACCGCGGTGTTATTTCAAAATGAAGCCTATCTACAAAGCTATTTAGCCGGCTTTAAAGAAAAAATACTAGCCTCAATGGCGGTACTGCATCAGGGTGTTCAGGATATGAAAGGCGCAGGCATAGCAATCGATTCATTTATACCAAATGCCGGCATTTATATGACCTTGAAGATCGACGCCATCAATATGGAAACCCCCGATGGAAACGTACTCGAAAATGCAGATCAAGTCAGTCGGTATTTAATTGATAGCGCGGGATTAGCACTGGTGCCATTCGCCAGTTTCGGCTGTCGTTCTAAAGCGTCACAGCTTTGGTATCGCGCTGCCGTTTGTACTATTTCACCGAGTGAAATTGAAGCGGCGCTGCCAAGATTACAAACTGCACTGCTTGCACTTACCCAGTCAAAACTATTACTTGAGGCTTAGCGCTATTCTGCACAACAAAAAAGCCAGTCTTCATCATTGAAGACTGGCTTTTTAACGTTTGGCTATTCCAACCTTCGGCTACTTTAGGCTATTTTGGCAAAGCCCATCTAAAATTGGACAGTTTGCATTTTCGTCACCACTACAGTTATCCGACAGCTGCTTTAAGGTTTCGCGCATTTGCTGAAGTTCATTGATTTTATGTTCAATCTCATTCAAATGATGCTGCGCTATCGATTTGACTTCACGGCTAGCACGGTCTGGGTTTTGTAACAAATCGAGTAAAGATTGGATCTGCGCAATAGGAAACCCCAATTTGCGTGCTTGCTTTATCACACCTAGCAATTGTAATTGTTGCGAGTCGTACAGCCGGTAACCCGCTTCACTTCGTTTGCTGCACTTTAGTAGCCCGCTTGCTTCATAATGGCGGATCATCTTTGCCGAGAGCCCAGTACGCTGCGCGGCTTCGCCGATTGTGATCAGTTTTTCCATGACGTTTACTCCTTTGGTTGCCAACGTTGCAATAACAACGCATTGCTAATGACTAGCAAACTACTGGCCGCCATCGCCGCACCTGCAAAAATAGGGTTAAGGTAACCCAGTGCTGCCAATGGAATGCCAATGACATTAAAGATAAATGCCCAAAATAGATTTTGCTTGATTTTGCGATAGGTTAATTTTGCCATCGCTAAAGCAGATGCCACCAAGCTTGGCTCGCCCCGCATCAACGTCATTGCCGACGCGCTTACCGCCACTTCCGTACCTGTTGCCATTGCGATACCCAGATCAGCCTGTGCCAGCGCTGGGGCGTCATTGATCCCATCGCCGACCATTGCCACACAGTAACCTTGCTGTTGGGCATTAGCAATATACTCAGCTTTGTGCTCTGGCAGAACTTGCGCTTTATAATCGTCCAGTTCCAGCAATTTAGCATTGTACTGTGCACTACTTTGGCTGTCTCCAGTCAACATTGCAACTTTGATCCCTTGCTGCTTAAGCTGTTTGACCGCGGTATAAGCATGAGCTTTAAGCTCGTCAGTAAAGTAGAATAACGCCAAAAACTCGCAGCTCAGTTCACTATTTTGGCTCACTAACCAAGATAAAGAAGCGCCCGGTATTTCTTCTGGTAACGCAGGCAAAGTTAAGCCTAACTCTTGCATCCAAAAACCGCTCCCCAAATAGACTGTTTTATCTTGGTATTGTGCTTTAACGCCTCTACCCGCTACCACTTTAAAGTCGCTTACAGGGAGTAGTGACAATTGCTTTTCTTGTGCTTTATTGACCACAGCCTTGGCAAGCGGGTGTTCGCTGTATTGCTGTAACGATGCCGCCAGCTGTAACACATCGTCTTGATGATACGTAAAAGTGTGCATATTGCTAAGCTCTGGTTTGCCCACCGTAAGCGTGCCCGTTTTATCAAAAATTACCATATCGATGGCCGTTGCTTGCTCCAATGCACCAGCATCTTTTACTAAGATCCCATAGCGCGCGGCAGTGCCAGTACCTGCCATAATCGCGGCAGGTGTTGCTAAACCAAGCGCACACGGGCAAGCAATAACAAGAACCGCCACCGCATTAAGAATACCCGTTGGCCAATCTCCTGTGCTGAACCCCCATGCAAAAAATGTAATGAGCGCAATCACCAATACCGCAGGTACAAATACCGCACTCACTTTATCCACCAACGCTTGCACAGGTGCTTTCGCGCCTTGTGCTTGTTCTACCAAACGAATAATTTTTGCCAAAGTTGATTCCGCACCAACACTGGTTGCATCCACTTCAAGCACACCATCAAGATTCACCGAACCACCAGTCACTTTGTCTGTTTGTGCTTTATAAACAGGCACGCTTTCACCGCTGATAAGCGCTTCATCTACCTGTGAGTGACCTTCAACTACAACGCCGTCAACCGGTATACGCTCACCAGGTTTGATCAATAGTCGTTCGCCACTTTTTACTGCCGCAGCTGGGACTTCTTGCCAATTGTTATCACGCCAGACCATAGCCGATGTTGGCCTTAAGCTTTCAAGCGCTTTAAGAGCGCTGGTTGTACGTCGCTTGGCTCGGTGTTCAAGATACTTGCCCAACAGCACCAAACTCAGCACGGCACTGCTGCTTTCGAAGTATAAATGCGGAGCGCCATGCTCACCGCTGAATGTCCACCACAAATACAGCGACAGGCCATACGCTGCACTGGTGCCGATGGCCACCAGCAAATCCATATTCCCCGTCCCCGCTTTTATTGCTCCCCATCCGGCACGATAAAAACGCGCACCAAAATAAAACTGAACAGGTGTTGCCAGTGCCCATTGCATCCATGCCGGGAGCATCCAGTTTTGGTTAAACAGCATGGCAAACATGGGTAACACCATAGGTAAGGTGAGCGTCAGTGACGCCACTGCTGGGAACCAATCAGCGCGATAAAAGGGAGTTGCTGTAACTTGTTCGTTTAACTCATCAGGGGCTGCTTGTTGCTGTACCACAGTGTAACCGGCGTCGTTAAGCTTGGCTTCTATTTCAGCGAACGGTAACTCTGCCACTAAAGTTAAGGTTAGCTTTTCAGTCGCTAAATTGACCTCGGCTTTAATTACCTGCGGTAATGCTTGCGCTGCCTTTTCCACTCGGCTCACACAAGACGCGCAAGTCATGCCTTTAACTTGATATTGCACTTCACTGGTATTGACCTTGTAGCCTGCATCTTTGACCGCACTCACCAACGCCGATACATCCGCACTGCCTTCAACAGACACCGCTTCCAAGGCTAAGTTAACACTGGCACTGACAACACCAGACACTTTCTCTAAGGCTTTCTCAACTCGGCCAACGCACGAGGCGCATGTCATGCCCGATACATTAAATTTTATTACCTTGTCCATTTCTATCTCCGCAAACGCGTTCATTCTCATTTTGGACACTAACCCTTACCCTCATGGTAAGGTCAAACAAAATTGTTCATTCATCTAACAGAAGCTTATTGTTAAATATTAGTTGACCTTACCATCAAGGGAAGCTTCACAGTGCAAACTCTTTAATCCACAAAGGAAATAATGATGTTAAGGCTAAGAGTAGAAAAAATGGTCTGTGGTCACTGTGTAAAAGCAATCACAGAAGCAATGCAAGCAGCTGATAGCCAAGCGCAAGTAGATGTCCGCCTAGATGATAAAATCGTTGAAATTTCAAGCACCAAAGGAGAAGACGAGATTATCGCTATTATTGGCAATGCTGGCTATAGCGCAGAACTCATCAACGAAAGCTTTGCCTAGCTGACTATCTCCCAGAAGTTATCAATCCAAGTCGACCCAAACCACTTTGCATTGGTAAGGTGGTTTATCCGCTCACTTCCTCCTTCATTGCCACTCGCAATTGTTTTATACAGCTCACGTTAATAAACGCTCACAATAATGCCCACTTTGACAAAGCGCAGACAATGCGGAAAAATTACGCCGTTTGTATTAGGTAAAATCAATAAAACTGCGACTAAAGGAATAATTTAAGGACAACACAATGAGCTTTATCGGCGCCGGTGCAGGCAACGAAGCCCAGAGCGTGCAATACAATGTCGACGCGCAAACTGCCAAATTACGAACCTCAGGTTCAGCTTCTTGGCGACACAACAATCCAGCCTTACTGCCATTGAATATTAGTGCAAAGCGAAATCAAGCGCTTGGACAAGCCTATCATATTGCCATATTTCCCGACCGTGCTGCAGGAGAGCAAGCTTTTTTAGAAGAAATCGAAAGAGCCAAATACGGCGATTTTACCTTAGGCCAAATGGTCAATGCGTTTATTCCTGACTACATCATCGACCCACCACAATGGGATGAACAAAACCAAACGGCTGTTCTACCGCATATTGAGCCAATAACGGGAATGGATGTTAATCTGCCAATTAGTGACCCACAAGCATTCTTAGATTTGGTAACCCTTAAGCTGGGTTGGCAAGTAGGAACAGAGAGCGATGTTGCCAGAGATTTTGAAGCCGAAGCCAGACAAGCGTCTATCGTGTCAAACGCGAACGTTCTCATTAACGGTAGAACCGCTGTGCATAGCGGCAGCGGCGGTGTGTTAAGCACAGTAGACGTTTGTTTGACTAAGATAGGCAAAGTGGTTGTGCCTATTCCTTATGGCAACATCGCCCGCTCATCAGACGCCGCAAGCGTTGCCAGTTCAGTAAAAATTCAAGGTAACGGTGCGGCCAATATCAAGTCTAACTTTTCAAAAAGTACGGGAGACCAACCCGGTAATAAAAAAGGTATCGCTAGTCGAACATTGGGTAAAAAAGCGGAGTTTCTGCAAGGCAGCTTTGATGTTTACATCGAGGGAAAACCGGCGGTTAGGCAGGGAGATTTAATGGTATCTAATAATAAAAACACGCCCCCCGCACCATTGAACCAGCCCGGTGGTGCCACTCCTGCAGGCCTTGATGTAGTGCTTGGCGCAGAGCCACTAAGCCAAGATGGTACGAATAAGATCAATATAAAAGTGTCGGGCAGTAGCAAACCTAGCGATGAAGAAGTGAAGATAGGATGAGCCACACTTTACCAACCAAAACCAATGCTAACAATAATTTTAGAGAACTTGTTTTTGAGGGCTATGCAAGCGACAAAGAAGTGGTCTCTTTGATGCTCAAAGACACCTCGGTTGATGGCACGAAAGAAGGCTATTATAAGGTCCCCCTTTACACTTCAAACACAGTAGACCAACAAAGCAGCGATGCCGACATTGAGCTGGTGCACATTTATCCATTTTTATACGACACGCCAGAGCAGCAACTACAATCAGCCTCTCCAGTAACCAGCGGATTTATCTATATTTATGTCGATGGCTATTTATGGCGTGAACTACAAGTTATCGAGCCTGAAGACTTTGATGCCCCGGCGCTATTCTCAGATGTGAATTTGTATTGGCAAAAAGGTTTTTTAAGTTGGAAAAAGTCGGCCAATAAGCCTAACTCACGACCGCAAGGCACACGTGCAGCAACCTGTAAGCCAACCAGCAGCATTCTCGTCCCGCATAAACTAAATGGCAACGAAGTAAGCGTAGAAATCGCATGGTCTGAAGTACAGTGGTCATGGGAGCAGATCTTGTTGTTTGGCGGTTTTAATGAGCAGGATCCGCGTTTAAATACCGGCACGCCACTCGCTGACGAAGAAAGACATTGCCCTGCCCCAGAAGGTGCAGCAGCGCTCAGAGCACAGCGCATGACTAAGCTGGATAACTTAGGGCAGTTTGCCACAGGCTATAACGACCAAGGCAAAGTCGTCAACACCCCGACACTTCATCAAAAACTGCACCTTCCAGAGCGCGATAAAATCGCCCAAGTGCCGATTTTTGACGGGATCCATGTGGCTCGATATTTCATTTCACAAATTCAAGATCTCACCACGGATATTCAGCACTTACTCAATAAGTTATCAGGGTTAGATAGTGCAACCGGTGAAATTGATCTGCAACAACAAGCTAAATATGAGCTCGCCAGCTTTATGGTGCAGGTTTTTTACCATCAAGCCGATTCGATTTTAGATAAAGACATTGAAATTCAAAGCAGTGGAGAGAAGCTTGTAGAGTTAGATGAAGACGCAGTCGACTTTGCCAATAAATTAAAAGACTGGCGCACTTCTCATTTAGAGGAAGATAAATTCTTTAAGTTTTTGGAAGAAAAGGCCTTCCAAAAACTTGCTCGCCGCATTGCAGAAATCTCTGACGAACTAGTCGAGTTCTTAAACCAAGAATCTCTTAGTGCAGGTTTTACTGAATGCTTCAAAGACTATGCCTACCAATCAGATCTGAGGTTCTTTGAAGCATACGACTTGGTCACCGATGTATTTCTCGCGTTAAAGCCTCACCCAGCCGCACCGCTTGCATACCTTAATACAGACAAAGAGTTTTGGCATGAGTTAAGTTCAGGCTATCAGGGGCAAGACTTTATCCTGCAATGTCTGGGTCAACACCCAGCAAAACCAGCTAAGCAAATCACCCAATTTTTGTTTCCAAAGCCCACAGGCGACAAACTACATGACTACGAAAAGGCGGAATATGATCGCTTTGCATTGCCTTTAACTAGCGCCAAAATACAAAAGATCCATGATCAAGAAGCCGTTTTGCCACAAGAAGAGAGTGAGCAAATGGGGCGCCGCCTCTCCCAAGTGATTATGGGTTTAGCAGGCAGTTTATTCGAAATTCCAGAGGCCGCTTATAACCTCTCTACACATCCGGGGACGCTTGGGGAACAAAAGGCCCAAACTCGTGAGGCAATGGATGCAACACAACATGAGATAACGCAGTCAGAACAAGCCCTTATCAACGCTGAAAGAGAAAAAGCAAAAGCATTTAAAGAGTTACAAGAAAAGCATGCTGAATATGAGTATAAGAAGAGTGTACTTGAAAACTTAACAGAGCAAGAATATGGAATGAGCAGAGCGCAGCTTGATCAACAATTAGAACAGGAACGTGCGCGTCTACGAGAGTTAGAGGCTAAATTTGCTAAAGCAAAAGTTGCCGTCAGTCGTTCTAGAAAACAGGTTAGCTCTTTTGTGAAGGTAAACAGTGCTTGGAAGAAGTATCCGTTCGCAAAGCTCATTGATGCAAAAGCGGACGTGTTGCAACCTTTGATGCGCTTGGTCGATATCTCAGCACCTGGGTACCTAGTTGAAGTGGAAATGAGAGTACAAGATTACCTCAACGGGAATTTTCCTGAAGGGTATATGCCACTTGATCCTCAGTCTCGAAAATTGGCTGCAGAAAAGCAAATTAAAGAACTCAACCAAATTATTCGCGGCAGTAATAAACGCAAAATAGACGTTGGATATAAAGGCTCTAAGCTCAAACTATCGTTAGAAGACGTACTTAATTTAAACAAACGACTTGAGTTTCTAACCCAGTCTCTCAATCAAGCGGAAACCATCACAACGATAGAAAGCAAAAACAAAACCATCGCATACTTGATAAAAATTACTGGTGCTGATGTCTCAGCCAAGTCAGCAGAATCAACAGCCCAAGCAATATATGATACGGCTGTAGAAGAGGCAAAACAGTATGCAACAGAGTTAGATAATCAACATGCAACACTTAAGAAGTTGTCTGATAGGCTCGCAAACTTACAAAAATGGCAAAATGCGGCTGTTACGGAGTCTGTATCTGGGCAGTCATTAAAGGGAGGAATGGCGGGTATACTCGGTATTGTATATATCTTTGAAGTCGCTAACTTTCGACAAGCCTTTTTGAATTTCGAATTCTCACAAAGAAAGTTTGCTGATATTACTGGCGCAATATTCGACTTAGCGGCTATTCATTTCTCAGCTCTCTCTATGGTCACAGAGATGAAAGCTGGGTTACCTAGCCTGCGCCAATATCAGGAATTTCAACAGTACAAAATGGCTAAAGGAAATCTCGGTGCCGTTCGTAAGTTTGGCCCTGAGTTTGCGAAAAAAGCAAACATCATTACATGGACAGCTAGATTAAACCTCCTAGCATCTGCATACAGTGCCGGATTGTCAGGCTTTGATGCCTATTACGCGTTTAAGCGCGGCGATTCTGGTGGCGCTGCTGGCCTTAGTATTGCAACTGCAGGCTTCGTCGCGCTGGCGGTTGAAACCGCGCCCACCATACTTGCCACGATCACCAGAGGCGTTATTTTAAACCCCATGAGTAAACTGGGCTATGTAGGACTCATTCTAGTATTACTTGGATATGGTATTTATTATCTATTACGCGATGAACCACTAGAAGCTTGGATTAAAGCGTGCCCTTGGGGCAGTGACGCATATGGTGGTGGCGAGCGTGATTGGTTTGGTGACAACCCCTATTACTGCTGGAAAACAAACCCCGAATATGCACTTCATAGTCTCTATGATCAGTTATTTTCTCCAAAAATATTTAGTGACGTATCTGTTGTACAATTACACACTCCCTCTCGGATATATGACAAGGTAACCTCCAAAGGCAAGTTCCAAGTTGCAAAGTTTAATGTGCAAATTCCAGGTCATATTCCAGAATCAGAACTTGGTTACTTAGACATTCAGCTAGACATTCGCCCACTATTAGCTGGAAAACCTTGGAGCTCGTTAATTGCTGTTGCACCCACGGGACAAGCTCAAACAGCATTGGATTACTTTTGGCAAAATACCAATATCATCGTTAATCCTAGTTTAACGGGTTTCATTATTGAATTTGAAGAAAGTGCTCTTTATCCCTATTTTGATAAATTCAATCATTCTAAAATTCAAATCAGAATGCGTTGTCGAAAATATCCTAGAGGCAAAGGAGCAACAATATACTCAGGTTCATCTCAAGAGTTAAGGTTACCTGCGTCAGAAAGAGACGAAGAAGGAAAGATAGAAAAGCCAGACTTTTGGGCTGAGCAAGTCATTAACGTCGAAATCGAAGATTATGGCATGAGCCCTGCTGGCGTGTTGCAGCGACTCCTAAATTAACTGAAGGCTACCCATGAGAGACAAGTTAAAATCCAATCAATCAGTTCTTGCTTTTATAGCAATTTTGGTAAAAAAAATTGTTGAAAAGGTGATGGAAACTGAGGGTAAAAAGGAGACGCAAACGTTAACTCCTTCGGCACCTGTAGATAAGGTAGTGCATGATCGGCCAATAGAAGAAACACCCCTGCTAAAAATAGAGGACTCGACACCACGAGACTTTAACATTAGTAAAGGGATGTTGAAGGTGAGTCCTGCGGTATCTACTCAGACTCAACCAGTCCAACAAAATAACCTCTTTTCTTCTGATAAACGAGTAGCGCTTGGTGGTGTCGATTTTTCACGAGCTGGTAAATTAGCAAACATTGTATTTGCCTATATGGCATCCATCATCGCGCTACTTTCAATTATTTTTTATTTCGGTAGTGGTGATAGTTTTTATTTATGGCTCACCACAGGATTACTGGCATTTGCTTTGTCCCTGTTTGTCTATGTTTACCGTGTTAAACACTATACTTCTGAAGTGCTACGGGTCGACTTCTTTCGAAATACCGGCCTTGTCACTTTTCCCACTGGCAATAACGAAGGGAGTTTCTCGTTAACACTTGATGAAGTTGAGCTGTATATTGTAAAGGTCTCCTCGGGTAAAGGTGTGAGGCATAACTTGGCGTTTTTAGCCCCGCTGCGATACCCAAAAACACTCAAGCGCCAGACACTTTATTCAACCGATTGGGAGCCAAAGGATATGGACAGCAGTGTGCAGCTATGGAGTGAAATCCACCGTTTTATGGATACCACTCAACCCATACCAAGTTCGTTTTATAAAGGTTGGCAAGAAACGATAGAAAGTCCCTACCTTGACCACCAAGACCATATTCAAATATTAGGTGAAGATTTAGTAAAACAAGCGCCTTTTTATGACCTAAAAAATAACCGTCCACTAGATAAAGTATTTTGGTAGCAGTAAAACGATGAAAGCACACCACAAGGAAGTCAGCCCTCCCCATAACCGCATCCGGAAAAAAGTGGTGGCGTTACTCGCTTTAGGTTTTCAAAAAATTGTAAGTAAGGTTATGGAAACTGAGGGCAAAAAGGAGACGCAAACGTTAACTCCTCCGGCTCCGGTAGATAAGGTAGTGCATGATCGGCCAATAGAAGAAACACCGCTGCTAAAAATAGAGGACTCGATACCACGAGACTTTAAAATTAGTAAAGGCATGCAAAAAGTGGCTGTAAATAGTAAAGCAGACTTTGTCTTGCAAGATAATAACGTGCTCTCATCGAACCAACGTATCGCATTAGGCGGAGCTGACTTTGCGCGAGCAGGGAAACTTGCGAATATCGTTTTTGCTTATATGGCCTCAATATTTGCGCTTGTTTGTCTCCCCGTATACCTAAAAGAGTCTGAGCCTCATATTCTTTACCTTATGATTGGGTTAGTGGTGTTTGCAAGCTTCGTTTTTTATCGAGTTCAGAGAATTAAGCACTATACTTCTGAAGTGCTACGGGTCGACTTCTTTCGAAATACCGGTCTTGTCACTTTTCCCATTGGCAATAACGAAGGGAGTTTCTCGTTAACACTTGATGAAGTTGAACTGTATATTGTAAAGGTCTCCTCGGGTAAAGGTGTGAGGCATAACTTGGCGTTTTTAGCCCCGCTGCGATACCCAAAAACACTTAAGCGCCAGACACTTTATTCAACCGATTGGGAGCCAAAGGATATGGACAGCAGCGTACAGCTGTGGAGTGAAATCCACCGTTTTATGGATACCACTCAGCCCATACCAAGTTCATTTTATAAAGGCTGGCAAGAAACGATAGAAAGCTCCTATCTTGACCATCAAGACCATATTCAAATATTAGGTGAAGATTTAGTAAAACAAGCGCCTTTTTATGACCTAAAAAATAACCGTCCACTAGATAAAGTATTTTGGTAATACGCGAATTAATCGCTATAACAAGGAGTTTTTGTGACAATAAAAAAATTAGTTAATAAGTGCGTTGATCACATTCTAGA
>NZ_JAKEVK010000142.1:0-11904 GCF_022398435.1 Pseudoalteromonas sp. Isolate6
CTATATTTTAACTAAAAGTAAAAAAATACACCATTGAATTGAACACAATACGGAAAGTTTACTATGCCAATTGTCTCTATGCGTAACTTTATGAACCACATTGGAAACGCCAATGATGGTTTTCGCCAGAGTGCCTCCTCACTTAACAATATCATTCTATTGCTAGGTGGTAATGCGCAAAATAGCCCAAATAATCGAAATATCAATAATCGGACGGCCGAAAATATAGAGGGAGAAATCCACGCTTTGCCAGTGGATAAACTTCTAAAATATCAAACTGCATTAGTATACTTAGGCAACGCATTAAATATAGATAGCTTCGCTCGCCCAACGAATTACAATATGGCTTTTCATGATTTTGAATTACAATGGTACCAATTTCGAGATCCCACCCATGGTATGATAAGGATTGATAATGCACGGTATATTTTTAAGCATCAATTCACATTTGACAGTACCAACGGCGATGTAAACACCTTTACACACTGCCTAACTAGAGAGCATGTATGGTATCCTACCGCTAGGGCTTATGATCCTCCTTTTAACCAATTATTAAGTAGGGTACCCCAAAGCTTTTTTATGCCTCCAAATGGTTCTCAGAGCGCCTCCGTAACTGACGATCACTCAACATTTAACCCTGATTATATTGTAAGACGCCCACTCACTATGGGAAGAACCATTGATATCCGTCAGCGCTATCAATACAGGCAACCAGGGCGGCAGTGGCAGAATATTCCAGGTGCTTCATATATTTTGAAAAAGGGTGTCCGCTGGGGTGTTGGTGGTGATCCTTGTTTTTTCTTCTCTAAAGAGAATTATGCTCCAGAAAATCCTAAGGCATTTCACTTTGAGGTAGAGATCGCTCTAGGAAATGCACCATTGGCTACTTTTAATAGGCTTCCATCGCGAGGGGCTACATCACATAATTCTATGAACAGGCAACGGGAGATAAGAGTGATCGCTGACGGCTCATAGTAACAGGAACATTCCCTAGACAGGGAGAATGCAAAGAGCAGTTAATACCAACAGTATTAATCTTACAACCAATTTGAAGGATGAAATATTATATTAACGCCGTTAAAAATTTCTTATTTAGAGCAACTAAATAGTAAGATTTTTGCCCTTGCCGACATGGACGCCGGCACCTTAGTGTGAGTAGGGTGTAGTAGCGGTGTTATCAACAAGCTTTTCTCGCCTCAAAATAGATCACGTCATTAAACGAATTGGTATTAAGGCACTTAGCAGTATCGGTTCTGCTATTACCCTCATAAAATAATGACACCGCAAGTCATCGCATGCGTTTTCGAGCGCTTTGTACTTTTCGAGAAAGTGCTAAAAGCTGTTCTGATAGGTTTGGCTTCAACGTTGTTTAACCGGTGATTTTACATAACCTATATTAGCTCAGATATTTAAGCTGATTGGTATAAATGTTGTGTGTCGCTATGCTGAGCTATAAATCGGAAAAACAAAAAACCGCTACGTTAATGCAGCTCAGTGCTGATGCTGTGGTAGGAGCGAGTTTATCTCGCGATGTGTTGATTTTGCGAGCTTTTCTAAACCCCAAACAGCAAAAGACCCTGATCCAATGTACAAAAACTCTATAGCTAATTGTGCGAAAACTACGGGAATATGTGGGAGAGTTCGGGATTGAGTGAGAGCCTATTTTAAAATGAGTTTGATATTGTGAAAATCAGCGGCGCTTTAAAATTTGCGCCGCTTTTTTGTTTTGCTAATTGATAGACGGAACAGTTACCGCTTTTTGAGCCTCACCATTCTGTGCATACGCAGTTTGCGTTTCTTTACTGGTATCGATCATCACTTGCATTGCCTCCGCAACCTCTGCAAATGTCTCACAACCACACTTTGATAAAAACGCTGCTATATAATGTGGGGCTAATTGCTCTGCTATATTACTTTTCATTTTCTTCCTCACTCATTAGCTCCCAAATTACCTTATATAAAGGTGGTGCTTCGGGTTCCATTGGCGGAATTGACGGGCCACCATTTCGGCCTATTCGTGCTGCTTGCTGTGGTTCTTTCAATTGCTCTTCTATATATAGCCTTTTTCCAAATTCAAAACCAATTAATAGAAAGGTGAAGAGTACTAGCAACAACAGCCATTTGTTTACTGTGATTTCATCTTCGGGTCTTAACATAACTCCGGCTCTCCATCATTAGGGCCTTTACCTTTGCTAGAATCAAACAAGTCGCCTTGGATCTCGGCCCGTTTTAGCTTTGTCATTGTGCGAACAACGTTATAAACCCACTGCACCGAGCAATCATATTTCTTGCTCAACTCCACATGGTTGTTGCCGTTAAACTCAGCCCATATCTGATTACTCGTAAGGATCGCATCAAGCGAACGCCCTTTACATACATAGACCAACTCACCACCAAATGTATGCCGGATTCTATCCACGACATCACGACCAAGCGCAATGGCTGCTTCATCATCCAGCTGAGCTTTAACGCCTTCAGTAACCAGCTCGAAAATAGTTAACAGCATACCGTCAGCTCTATGACTTGATGAGTTATCCATGTTCTACCTCCAACCGTTTACGCCATTGCTTCAACTGTTCGATAAGCGAGTGAAGCATACTAGGCTTAAGCCACTCTAAACGTTCCACCGCAACACCTTTATTAAGCCGCTTGGCTTGTCCTTTGGCCCACTTCAATAAAGCTTGCTCAGAGCCATCGCGCAATAAGCCAGCATGAGCCATTTCTATCCACACCTGGCGCAGTTTATCCAGCGGGGTTTTGTCTTCGGGGGCTATATCACGAGTCATTGGCGAGTTACGACCTTTACCACTCTTTTTAGCCTCAACTTTAAAGCCCTTGTCCTTCATATGATCCAAGACTTTTTTAAGCTCCCCTGCGCTCATATCCTTGCAGCTGCTTTTTTTAGTTAGGCCAGTTAATACTTGGCGATAAAGCTCATCGTCCCAAGCAAGCTGGCCTTTAGCAATATGAATAAGTTGGATGTATCTAGATTTTGATAAATACATAACGCCACCTTTATAGAGATTTACTAACCAATGGGATATGAACCCAGCTACCTAGCGCATTGCGCTCGTAAAAGCGCACGTACGTTTTGGTGCTGGACAAGATGATCGCATCATCAAGCGCTTGCATCGCATTGGCCCAATCTTCGCTATCGCTGGCTAGGCGGTATTTACGCAACGCCATGATCCGCGCTTTGTTGTAATTACCATCACTGTTTGTGCTAAACGCATCTTGTACAATTTGGCGCAGTAGCTTGTCTTCGCCTAGTGTTTCCAGCTTTTCATTGATCACTTTATCAATGAGTTCTTTTGCAACGTTTATCTCGGGGCCAAACGTTATTTGATCAGCAACGCCAACTTCTACTTTGCGTTTGGCATCATAGCTAGTTAACGTAACATTGCCTTTATTACCGCCTATCTCAACGTTATAGCTTGCAAACAAATCAGCTATAAATGTGTTCACACTCTTAAACACCTTGCGCTTAAATTCATCATGCAACTCAGATAGCGCCTTGGCCTCATCAACGAACCCATTTACTAGGTCGTGTTTTTCAATGTCGTGGGCTGCAATTTTGTCTAGCGGTACTTGATAACCGCGCGGGTTTGCTAAAAATGTGCGTGCTGTATTGTCTTGTGTATTCATAATGATCCCTTACTACCGTGGTTGAATAGATTGAAATTTGTGAAAGCGTTGGCCCTGGCATTTGGGGCAAACGCTTACGCCTTCCCCAACCCAACCGCAGTGCGTGGTTAAACACCGAATACCCGTAGGTTCAATTGTTTCTATCAGCTCACGCTTACCAAAAACGTTGTCCCAAGCCTTTACTGGCGCGTTCACAGCACTAGCTAAAAGGTGTTGCATTGCGCCATCATCAGCTAAAAGTGCCTTTGACTGCTCTTGTGAAACGGTGACTGTTTTAGTCACTTGAACCAACGCCATGCCCGTTAATTGAATTTCTACCTGTTGACTCATGGCTATACCTTTAAAACTAATGATTCTGTGATCTGCTGCTCACCAATTTGAGCGGCGGCATTCATGGCTTTAGCAAGCCAAGTGTTCACATTGAGTGGGTAAGAGCGGTCTAGCTCGGCATCATCCAATGCAATGCCGTGGCGAATGCGCCCCATACACTTGCCGCGAATGGCGCTAAGGGCATCCTCAGTAAAGATCTTGTCAGCATCTACACCAACGCGAGATAGCTTATGGCGAATATACTGAGGAACATAAATCCCTAGCGGCTGCATCCGTATTTGATTGCAGCGCCAGCTAAACTCACGAACGTGCTGGCCGCTTAACTTTTTGGCAAGTTCCGACTGGCCGATCAGTACAATCCCCATCACACGCCTAAACCCGTGCGTTAACTCCCAAATACGCTTGAGTAGCTTAATCACATCAGCGCTTAAATCGTGTGCTTCATCAATTACCATTAGGTGTAAATGGCCGTTGTTGGCGCTTTCAATCAATGCCTCTTCTATTGCTGCATCACGCTCTTCAGCACTTGGTTTATGTTTGATTTGTAGCGCTCTACAAATAGCTGTAGAAATAGACTCTGCGGTTATTTTGCGGCGGTCTAATCGTGCAGGTTGGATCAAAATCACATCAGGATGATCTTGTTGCACTTGATGTATAAAGGTGCGGCGAATAATCGTCTTGCCGCTTCCACACTCGCCATAGAGTGCAATCATGCTGCCAGCGTTCGCGGCCGTTAGCATGTCTTCTAAAATAATACGGTGGGCATCAACCAAAAATAGGTCATCCTCGCTCGTTATCTCGTTTTCAAACGGGTCACGACGTAGTTTAAAAAACTTCTTTGCGTTAGCTGTTAGCATTTCAGGCTCCGGATCTTCATATTCAACTTCAGGTTGTGCGTTCTTGTTTGGCTCATACCAGGTAAACAAATCGGTTAGTTGCTCGCTGGTTGCACCGAGTTCTTTTAAATACTCTGCAATGGCTGCTTTAATCGCTTTGCTATCACAGGTTTTTGGCCAGTCGGCTTGTGTTGCTACACGGCTTAAACTAGCTTTGCTAAATTTCAGCCCTTTAGCGGCTAATGCTTTTACTACTTGGGCTTGCTTAACTCCCAGTACTTCAAACACATGGCTAAGCTTTGTTATTTTCAACTGCTATCTCGCTATCTTCAGCACTGGAGTCTCCRCAATTCCWAGGTGCAACTGTTCAACAACCGCTGACACTTCCGTTTCAGCAATACTTTGGCCATGCAGCCAATCAATTTCGTTAGGACGCAGGGGCCTACCCAAACGCTGTGCTACAACCATGCGTAARTCGAGCGAGTCCAACACCTTGCCTTTGCGCGRGSCTTCGGCGACTTGCTTAGCAATCGCGTGGTCTGGCTCAATAGTTTCTCCCTTAGGCGCAATGCGGGTGTCGTGCTCAACATTTTTGAGGTGTGTRTGAGCGACCAACGCGCCTCCAAATGGAGCTAGCTTTTTCTTCTTAGMCTGCTTGATTTCTGCATCACTGAGATTTTCAAAAGCGAGCCTATCCGCTGCTTTAGCTGCGCTTTGAGTMGCYGTGTCTTTGTTTTGGATGTGTTCWTCACCAATTACAGGGGCGTCTAACCTAAAGCCATCTTCACCAACAYCTGCTGGCTGAACTTGGTGATACACCACTTCATCAAGGGGGGTTGTAACACCTACTAATAAATCCGGCGTATCACCCACAATAATTGGACTAACCGAAACCGTGATCCCGTTACGGACATGCTCCAGTTCACCAACATCATAGCGGTGTTGCTGCTTGGTTCGTGGGTGAACATAAGTGATCTCCAGATCACCGTTCACCTTCCGTGTTTCACCTGTTTTGGTCAGTAGTAGTCTGCAAACTTGCTCATCTGGCAGCATGCGCAGGTAGTCGCGGTTTTGTGGTTGGTATATGGTTAGCCATACATCGGAACGTGCTTGTTTGTGTCGACTATGCTTGCAGTTCATGCCTGGTATTTTGTTGGCATTAAATGCCTCTTGCCATGCCCATACCGACTCGTTTAGCTCGTCAACACTACTAACCGGTTCAAACAAAATGCGGCTTTCAAATTGCTTTTCAACAATGTTGTTTGCCACTTCCACAGCCCCTTTAGCGCGGGGGTTACCAGCCTCATGAGGTATGTTTTTAACTTTGAGTGCATCTAGTACATTGGTAATTGCTTTACCTGTGTTGGCACTGCCTTTATCCCATAACAGAATTTGTGGCACGCCCATAAATGGCGAGCCTTCGTGTTGCTTCCAACACCACATTAAAAAGTCGAACATGTTGGCTTGCGTTTCACCCGCTGACTCGTAATAACGCACGCGGATCATGCCGCTATTGTGGTCAACCAATACATAACGCCACACTCGCAAGTGCTTTATGCGCTCTAAGTTCTCTGGCTTATTTGCGTAAAACTCAGAGTCATTTGCGTAGCGCTGCACTTTGCCTTTTTTACCTGGCGGGTAATAAAGCAAACAATAACTAGGGTCTACTTGATGTACATGATTAGGCGCTAAACTGCGCATTTGAACATGCGGTGTTGCTCTATCTAACGCACTAACTGAGGCATTACGTTTAGCTAGTACACGGCTGATCTGGCTTGTACTTAAGCAGGCATAGCCATTAGCAACCAAGATTGATTTAGCCGTGGTAACATCCATGATCCGCTTACCATTATCACGTACCCCTTGGTTTAAAATGGCCACCAGCATATTCAAGGCTTCATCGTCCATCGCTGTTGTGCCTGCATCACTGCGTTTGGCTTTGCCACTTTGCCAGCCAAGGCTTTTTAATCGGCGATACAACGCGTCTTTACTCAGTCCTAGCGTTTTGCACGCTTGCTCGCGGATTGTGCCTTTTTGGCCGTGGCCTGCATTGTCTAACTGCTCTGCCCAGTACTCTAGAGATAATGCGTTCATTCCATCACCTCCGTACCTTCAAAGCCCATTTCGGCCAGCCACTCACCACTGGGGCGCGCGTCATCCAGATCACCATAAGTGCGGTGTATTTCGTTCCACACATGCGCGAGTTGAGTTAGTAAAATTTTGCTGTCAGCGTAAAACGCGGATTTAGCGGCATCATAGGTTTTATCGTCAATTTTTACCGTCTCAAGCTGCTCACTGAGCACCAGCATTTGGTTAAACCCTTCACGCACTTGGTTTTGGGTTTTAGCCAGCGCTTCAAAAAAGCTTTTGGCTTCGCCTTTCCAGCGTTCGGCACTAAACTTTTTGCTTTCTAAGTCGGTTTTAAGCTTGATGATTTCTTCTTCTTTTTTAGAAGAAGAATCACGAGACACTTTGAGCATGCGCTCGGTTGCATCCAGCTCTTGAGTGATTTTCTCTTTTTCCTTAGCGTGCTTCGCTTTGAGTTCGTCGATTAGCTCTTTTACGGCTTCTTTATCGCCTGTTTCAACGGCTTCCGACTCTATAACTAGCGCTTGTTCATCTTCTGGTAATTGACGTAAAGCACGTAACTCACGATTTCCAATACCTATTTGCTTTGACGATTCATAAAACTCTTCCCCAAATGCATTTAAATGGTCTTCTGCTTCCTTTAAGGTTCGATAAGATCTGCCTAAGAAAACAGGGCAAAATTCATCAATAGTTGCGACAGTTCGCAGACTTCCATCCTCTGCATGATAAGTTAACCCTTTGTATTCCTTGGACTCTCTTATATTTTTAAATAGGATCACTTCTGCGACGGTCGCATAATTTTTAATATGTGTGAATGCTTGCAAGTTTCCCAATTTCATAAGGACGCCTTGCTTAGAGGCAAGCAAGTCTTTCCCGTCAACTAGTGCTTTCTCAACCGTCGGTGTTATATCTTTCTCGCTCATAACTACCTCAAAATACTGTAGTTGTTGTACTCTTGCTGTAAGTTGCGCAGTACGTTTTTCATGTTATGGTCTACCGTGTTACTCAGCTGCACTGGCTTTTTATGTAAGCGCCAGCGCTTTTCATTCCCCGGTAGGCGCTCAGCCCAACCCGCTTGTGCCAAATTTGCCAATATGCGCGTTACATCTGCTGGACTAGTGTCTAACTCCTTGGCCAGTTGCTTTGGCTCAACACCATCCAGCTCTTTACCCGCCATCAACTCAACCGCCGCCAGTACACGTTGCACCTGTGCTGATATGTATTGGCTCATGCTGACACTCTCTTAATGGGCTTCATTGGTTTTCTAACTGGGTTGTTAAAATCACTCACGCAACTAGGGCACACAACGTCGATATCAAACGCCTCACTTTGAACATGACGCCATCCAATATGGTTTGCAGCTTGCAGCCATGCGCTTTTAGTTACTGCCTGCTTTGCTTGCTCAATTCGTTTACAACAATTGCACTGAATTAGAGGGCGGTTGTTGTGTACGCTTATATGCTCAGCGCTAACGGGTTTGGTTAATAAGCTCATGCGTTCTCTCCTTGTGGTTTTCCGTGTGCCAGTGCTTTTAGCTGCTCCATACTCATTAGCAGCACAGTTTTACCTGCATGCTTACCAATACAAATGCTTGTATTTTGCTCTGGTTGGCGTTTTTTAGGCGCAACTTGGTCTTTGATAGTCATACTATTTGCTCCTAAATAAGCTGCTGCTGGGGATCGTCGAGACGTTCGACTTCGAGTTTTTGGTAAGCCAATTCTTGCATCAGAACAACTATTTGCTCTGCAACGTGTTGATGGTTACCACCACCTTCTTCCAATTGCATGGCCATTCCAATTACCTGATTTGCAAATTGGTTTAGATGATTCAATGTTGGCATTGAAGGCTTTTTGCTTTTAGGCATATCGACAACCAGCTTATCAAGGCTGTGTGCCATATATTGGAGTGGGTATTCTCTACCTGTAGCAGCCATATATGGTATTAACAGGCTTGCTGGCATATCGCCATTACCAAGGTATTTATAAAGCATATCGGTGCTTACGCCCGTTCTATCGGCGATGCGTGGSACGCTCATATTGCGTGTCGCCATTCCATGCTCCTTACAAAGTTGTAAGGACTCAGGYAGGCTGCGAGCGACTACACGGCTCCACTGGCGGCGTTTAGGCTTGGTCATAAGTCCCCCCAACTTGCAATGCTAAAGTCAGCTTACGGGTATTCCAAAAAGAAAGAATTTTTGGAACTTCCAAATAGAGGATCTTACTGGCTAGAATTTGATCATCACGTAAACGGGAGATCAAACCATGCAAACCGAATTTGCTACTTACCAATTTAATAACTTGCTTGAATGGTTGTGCATTAACGACAAGCCTAACTCTGCTCTGTATCAGGCTAGTGCGCGAGAAATACGCCAACTTATTGTTGAACTTGGCAGCTATACGCATATTGAGCGCAGAGTGGTGGTTAATCGCTTGTACCAACAACAAAACACGGCTTTGTTGGCGCTGATAGCATTGTGCTATGTACGGGCTAATTATGTGCATTGTGTGGCTCCTGTAAGTTCGGTAACTCAGTTATTAGTAAAGTGGTTACTTCGCCCTTACGAGGCGGCCAGCAGTTGCTGAAGTTGTGCAATACCTTGCTTACGCTCTTCCCCTCTTAATACGCGGGGATTGGTATAGGCGGATTTATCAGGAAACACCTCATTGATAGGTTTTTTGATAATTTTACTGATTGCTTCAGCAATGCGACGTGACTGGGAATGGCCACAAACTACACCTGAAACAGTCGCAAGGTTTACTTCTAAAGCAGCTGCAACCATTGATAATGTGTAGCCTTCGTCTGCGATGGCGTCTTTAATTTCCGTTGGATTCATAGTACTCTACCTTTTTGAATAAAACCCTTTCTAAAGTGTTTTGGCGAACGGTTAGAAAAGGGTTTGGTTAGTGTTCAACGTAACTATGGGACATATTTGCCACATAGTCAATACTTATATTGGGATATATATGTCTCACTTTACAGATGAGCGTAATCGGCTGGGCTACAGCCAAGAGTTTATGGCAGAGCAACTTGCAGTAAATAGAAAGACCATTAGCCGTTGGGAGAAAGGCACACCAATCCCCAGTGATAAGCTAGAGGCTTGCCACAGGCTTGGCTTTGATTTGCTTTATGTAGTTACAGGTAATCGTTCGAACCTAGAGGTAGTTAAACAACCAACTCTAGATATTGACGCCGCTGTCGATGCGGCTGTTTACGCAGTTGAAGAGGCTATACTCTCAGTTTATCAAGTGAAAAAGTTGAGAAAAGAATTAGGTCCTGAGGGGGGCTTTGACGCGATTAAGAGCTTGAGCACCATTAAGAAAGCAACCCAGTTACTGACAAGAGCAGAGTTAACAGGCGAACTCGATTCGAGCACTATCCGAGAGGTTTTTGAATTAGCAAATGAGGCTTAACGCCTCCCATCCATCTTTTTTATGAAGTTAGCTCTTTCTTTTTGAAGATCTAAAATCTTTAGTTCTTGCAAACCTTTTAAAATAAGGCGTCGTTCAAAACGAAATTGAATTTCATATCGTTGGATTTCACTCTCATCAGCATGTTCAAACATCCTTTCTAAGGCTTCTCCCTGCATAAGAAGTAAGCCACACCGCTTCAGAGCTGCTGCTGTTCTTGTTTGCATGATACTTTTGACATTAGATGAGTTCTCTACCAGTTGAACCTTGGAATAGCTTTCCTTGACTTCAACTTTAACAAAGTTTTTTAAACCAAGAACTAAGTGTATTAACCTTGCTAAAAGACCAAGCATTGTTAACAGAAATAGAGTTTCTAAATCCATTGTTCTCATACCCACTTTTTATTAGGAAAAAAGTTAAATAGACGATATGCAGGATAAGCGCCTATTAGACATATAGTTGCAACATTTACACTCACCACCATGTACCCGTAAATGCCATCCAATAAATTGCTCTTAAAAATTACTCGATCTGCATATCGAATTATCAACAGTGACGCCATTACTACTGATAAATAACAAATGAAACGTGCGTATTTCGCTACTACACATTTCTTATATTTGTGCCAACATAATATACAAGAAACATAAATCACCTCGTAAAAAACGAAGAAGAAGTAATAGATTGTTCTCCGAATTCCATCATCGACGTTTGCGGACAAAATAGCATCAGAGGCAAGCCGCCCTATGAAGTGAAAAATAAAACCAACAATAGCTACAATGAGCAGAGAGTGCTCGACCTGCTCACGCCAGTCGCTAGTAGGCTTACCTACTAGCATTTCTTTTACTGATTGCTTTGCGAAAAAAATTAGCGCCAATAGTGCAACCAACTTGCTTCCTATCAGAGACCAATCAACTAATGCAAAGAAGAAATTCATTTTCAGCCTTCATTATCTCTAACTATCACACTTACAGTGCTACTTAATGCTGTTTTACTTTGCGCTGCTGGAGGCTCAACACCACCACCACCACCTGCAGAACCGCCAAAGACTGTAGAAATCTCTCGTGTAGTGAGCGAGCGATGCACTGAATTAAAGGCTTCACTTTTTACAGTATTCTTTTTTGAGTATTCAATCGGGTTATTACCACTCCCATTGCCACCTACAACATTTGCTAAGTCAGCTGATGATAGTGATTTTTGTGTATTTTTTTGGTTCTTCATGGTTTTGCTCCTTTGAAATAGAGCACACAGCATAGCAGCAAAAATAAGAAATAATCTTTAACTTAGATTAAAAATGGGAACGGATGCCGTGGCTGTCCGTGCTACGTTACTACTGGTTACTCAATCCATTAACTCAACTATAACATTTGCCAAATGTTAGGCAAATAGTTTTGTGTTTATTTTCGGAATAATTTTACTCATTTGCGACAGAGCGCCCGTATTTAGCGTTATGATGCGATACTTTGGCAACGGACAACCCCCAGATTTTTGGTTGAAAAAATAAACTTTGATTTAACAAAAACATTTGATTTAACCCTAAGATTCGCTAAATGTTTGGTTAAGTGTCTACTTTTAGTTGAAGTTTACATATATAAAAG
>NZ_JAKEVK010000143.1:0-11867 GCF_022398435.1 Pseudoalteromonas sp. Isolate6
GTCTCCAATCAATTTGAAGGGTGAAATACCATATTAGCGTCGTTAAAAATTTCTCATTTAGAACAACTAAATAGCAAAATTTTTGCCTAGCTACTAAAGCTATTTCTCCGCTTCAAATTGCTCATTTACCTAATACAATTGGTATCGCAACCGTCTTGTAAGGCACGTCCCTGTGCCAGACAAGACTTGGCCGACATCCTGTCGGCACATTGCATATCGGCCTATGCCTCTCGGGTGTGATGGAGGGGGGAATAAGTTGCTTGTGAGATCGTCTACGATTTTTACGATTAAGCCGTTTGCAAGGGTTACAAAAACTATCAGCGTAGCCTCCAAGCTCACAGTCTAAATAGTTTTGTGGGAGGCGGTTTACCCGCCGAGAAGTATGTTTTTCGAGTGAAGTATAGCCTCTTCTTTAGGCATCAAAGAAAAGTAAGTCTTAGTCTATGGATGGGCGTCGAAGTCTGTCAGGAGGACATATTGAACATCCTTCCTTGACTAATATCACTTAAGCATTGTCGCGTAGAAACGCCGGAATGGTAATAAAAGAAGTAAGTCAGGCTTCAACTTGAAAGCCCGACTATTTTAAGCATGCGCTACTAAGCCGCAGCTTTTTTTCTAGAAAAGTTTTGTCTAGCCACTTTAGTTGTGATTGATAAAACGGCCGCTAATTCAAGACCTAACAAGATACTCTTCATTGAAGAGTATTTATAAAACACCCAATCCCAACCCCAAAACTGCTTGGCAAAGTCTTGATTAACTCCTAAATAGTCTAGGTTTCGGATCAAGTTTTCTGCAAATGCTAAAAAATCAACACCAATAAATAATAAAAATACTGTCATCAATGCCATATCAGCATTAGTCATTACGACTTCTTTTGTTTCTATGCCTTTTTTAACTAACCAATTTCGAGAGAGCATTGGACGGAAGGCAATTAGTAAAAATGAAACTACATCTATGAAAAGGTGTATCAAGTATATGCGGTTATTTTTCCAGAGCTGGAGAGAGTCATCGCCTAGAGCGAAAAGATTAAAATATAATATTGAAAAACCAACAATCCGTGTAAAGAACAACACAAAGCATATATGGCGAATATTAACATCCGAATAGTAAATAACACCTATAACTGCAATCGCAGCAAGCATTACTACTTGATCCAACTCAGAGTTAAAATAAAATATGCTAAATGGGATAAAAAACAGCGCTAATAAATATTTCATACCTTAACCTAATTTTACCTAGTCGTTGCCTGAATCTTTATTGGCTTCTCTAGGCCTTTCACCATTTTCTGTACCACTTCCCCCTCCACTAACAACTTTAGCTTGGAGGTTAGTCAAAACAACTTCCGTCTGTGGTCTAACGCCAGAGTCAGTATTAGCCCCTCTAGGCTTACCACTATTATGTGCGTTACTTCCACCTTTAACGAAATTAACTAAAGCATCATCTAGTCTATCTGCGTCTTGCTGTTCTATCAGCTGGTTAATGGCTATAGCTTCTTTTCTAGGGCGCTCGCTGTTTTCAGAGCCGCTCCCTCCGGAAACATATTTTGCATCCATTTTACACTGCAACCTTTGGAGAGCCTTATTATCTTTTTTTGAGTCAATACTTAAAAAACGAGCGATAAATTCCGACATCAAATTCTTCATCATTAATCTCTATTTTTTATATCTTCTTGCTCTTTTTCACTCTGTTTAATTTGAGTGATAAGCCCTTTGATATCAACCGAACAATAAATACATATTTCTAAAAATTGGTTAATTCTTGGTTGGCCGACACCGGTTTCCCAATTTTCGATCGTCCTGAGAGATACACCAATTTTATCTGCCATTTGTTGCATGGTGACTCCCTTTCGTTTTCTAAGCGCGCGAAGGTCATCCCCTGAAATGCTATTTTTAAAGAAAAACAACGCCGTTATATCCTTAACATAATATCGTTACTATACGAATGTTAAAGAAGCAGTAAACGAGTCTTGCTTTACACGCTTTGCTTCTCCGCCAACTCCGAACCTATTAACGTGAAATGGTAACAAAAAGAAACAAAAGTGCAACATTTTTGAGCTATGTTTTTCGTTAAGTAACAAAGCGTATATTATTTCGGCACACCTAGCAAATATAACGGTTGTAGCAAAGATCCTTCACAAACATAGTGTCGGTATTTTCTGCTATTTTTGGCTGCCTTATATTGCAACTTTCAAGTTTTCGCATAACAGCGATATATGGACAGGAATGTTGAGCGTGATACATGAATTAAACAGAATTCATGGCCATTAACCCAATTCTGTCAATTTATAGTAGAATAGCTAACTTAGTGATGAGGTACTGCTGCTGTGTTAAAAGCGTTTAGTACCCTATGTTGTATCCTTTACTTATCTCTTGCTTCGTATGAATGGTGCTATGGTAGGTGTGAGTTTGGCAAGGTATTCAACATATGAGCTTTTAAAGTTAATTAATACAGGTGGTTATAATGGCAATACAGTGGTTCCCAGGGCATATGAATAAAGCGCGCAATGAGATCAAAGAGATCATGCCGCAGATGGATGTCATTATTGAAGTGCTGGATGCTCGTATTCCATATAGTAGCGAAAACCCGATGGTAGGGCAGTTACGCGGTGATAAGCCTGTTATCAAAATCATGAACAAAGCGGACCTTGCCGATCCTGAACTGACCAAGCAGTGGATGGAGTATTTTGAACGTGAGAGCGGTGTAAAAGCGCTGGCGTTTGGTCATGATAAGGCGAATGAAGTACAGCGTATTAATGCGCTTTGCAAAAAGCTTGCACCTCATAAAGTGGGTCAAGATAAGCAGCTAAAAGCCATGATCATGGGTATTCCAAATGTGGGTAAATCGACGCTTATCAATACACTTGCCGGCAGAATTGTTGCAAAAACCGGGAATGAACCTGCGGTAACTAAAGCGCAACAGCGTATTAAGCTTGAAGACGGCATTATGCTTTACGATACGCCGGGTATGTTGTGGCCAAAGGTTGAGAACGAAAACTCGGGCTATCGTTTGGCGGCAACGGGTGCTATTCGCGATACGGCTATCAATTATGAAGAAGTGGCGAGTTACACCGCTGAATATCTGCTAGGTGCATATCCAGAGCTTTTAAAAGCACGTTACAAGCTCGACGAATTACCGGACTGTGATTGGACATTTATCGAAATGGCTGGCCGCAAGCGCGGTTGTGTAAAGGGTGGCAATCAGGTCGATACGCATAAGATGTCTGAGATTTTAATCAACGAACTGCGCGATGCTGTTATTGGGCAGATCACGATGGAAACACCGGAAATGCGTGAGTCGGAAGAGGAAATGGTTGCTGAACTAAGAGCACAAGCTGAGGCCAAAAAGGCTGCGCGTGAAGACGAAAAACGTCAGCGCCGCGCAAGAGCGCGTAAGAATCGCCGCTAAGCGGCGAATTTGGTTTGATTCCGGCCTTGTTTGGCACGATAGAGCGCGGCATCGGCGCGCTTTATAAAACCATCTTCTGATTCATCAATATGGTATTGTGCAACGCCAATACTGACTGTCACTTTGACCTCACATTCGGCCTGCTCTAGTGCAACATGGATCTTCTCAGCAATCGCAATTCCTTGCTCTAACGTTGCTTTGGGTAGCAA
This sequence comes from Pseudoalteromonas sp. Isolate6, assembly GCF_022398435.1. Taxonomy (NCBI): domain Bacteria; kingdom Pseudomonadati; phylum Pseudomonadota; class Gammaproteobacteria; order Alteromonadales; family Pseudoalteromonadaceae; genus Pseudoalteromonas; species Pseudoalteromonas sp. Isolate6. The sequence goes on from NZ_JAKEVK010000143.1 coordinate 3,615, forward strand.
TACCATAAACTCTTCGCCTCCCCAGCGGCACAGCAAACCGCTGTTTTCTATCTGGCGTTTACATACGTTCGAGAAGCATTGCAGCACTCTGTCGCCTACCACATGGCCATGTTGATCGTTCACTTGTTTAAAGTGGTCAATGTCCATCATCAACATCACTACAGGGGTTGATTGGGTGCGCGCCTTCGCTAAATGGTGCTGAAGCAGGGGCTCGAAGGCTTGACGATTAAAGGTATCGGTGAGTTTGTCGTACTTCGCCATTTTTTCTAAGCGTTTTTGATAATGATTAAACGTCAACTGCGCCACGGCCAATATTAATAGGGTGACGAGGCTCCCTACCCATAAATTGGTTGTGAGGATGTCGCTTATTCCACTTGATTTATCTATTGTTTGCTCAACAATTAAGTACCAGCCTATTGAGTCCAAATAGCGCGAATGAACAAACTCGGCATGGTCGTCGGTTTCCAACTGAAATTGATATTCAGATTGATTGAGCAGCGCCGTTGCTTGGGTTGGAAAACGGTCATGAATACTGGTGCCAGATAGAGTTTGATCGTTAAAAAATAATAGCCTGCCTTTGTGGTCAATAAAATACAGCTTGCGCGCGTAACTGGCTTCGTATTGTTCAATTAAATTGTGTAAATCAGCCAATAAGATACCAACCCCAACAACACCAATTACATCGTTGTTTTGTTTTATTTTATGATTAACATAAACAATAGCTTCGTTGTTGTCTCTTGGATCTATATCAACATTGAGCGCATAATCTGTATCGTTATGCAGGCTTTCTCGATACCAATCGTTTTGTTTGGCACGGATGTCTAACTGCTGGGAGTTACCATCAAAGTGGTAATAAGTGAGGCTCTTGTCATCCACTAAAAAGCTCGTTTTTGCGTGATGTAATGCTCGAGTACCTTCTAAGTAGCTGAAAATAAGCGTAGGGTCTTGCTGTGAAGACGTTAGCCAACGTTTAATAAAGACGTTATTTGCCATTTGCTGAGAAATAATGATTGGAGCTTGCAGCCGTTTTTGGATGTCTAAATCAATCAGATGGCTGGTGAGTGGTAGAGCATCATCGCTCACTCCTTTATACAACGACTGTTTAGCGTGCTCGATGCTTATCCAGCTGGTGAAAATAAACCCTACCAGCAGCAGCAGGCTTAACAACATGTTATAACGGTAGCGTCGAGCGTTCATATTATTGTTATTTTTGGAAAAATAGAATGATACGGATTCTAATAAAAGAAAACGATTACACGACATTACAGCTGAATAAACGCTGATAGAAAATGTAGGCATAAAAAAAGCCCTGAGCCGGGCTTTTTGATTCATATCTACCGTCACCGATATGAGCAATGTAGCAAGTAAAAAGTGGTTGCCAGTGATACACATCAAGGGGCGTTGTAGCACATCACCGACAACACGATTCAGGGTCGAATCAGCAAGAGTATGTCCTCTTGTTGATATTGATTATCAATTAGATTTACCCTTGGGTCAACATCTTTTTGAAAATAATTCTCATTAATATTTGTGTGGTTGTTTTTCGGTAAGCGCTGAAAGTAGATATAAATTTTGGGCATAAAAAAAGCCCTGAGCAGGGCTTTTTACGTTCATATCTACCGTCACCGATATGAGCAATGTAGCAAGTAAATTGTGAGAATAAACTTAGTCAGGTTTAGGGGCGACTGAATTAAGTTCATTCAAGCCATTAACGTTGGCCAGCCGTGTTTCAGGGTCGAGAAACAAACTAGAGTACCAATGCCAATCTCAAGATAGCGAGTACATCTGGTAGACAGGGCTTTACAACTATCAACCTTACTAACTGAGTTGGCGAAACAACACGTTGCCGTCTTGTTGATAGTGATTATCAGTTAGATCTAACAATGAGTCAATACTTTTTTGAAAATAATTCTCATTAATATTAGGGTGGCTATTTTTCTAGCAAATACCGAAGTAAAAATAAACTTTGGACATAAAAAAAGCCCTGAGCAGGGCTTTTTGATTTCATATCTACCGTCACCGATATGAGCAATGTAGCAAGTAAAAGTGGAGTTAGCGTCTAAATACGAGGAGCAATGCAAGTGCCTGCTAACGTCCTTTGGTAGTTGTGGATACCAGCCTTGTTTCGGGTCAAGAAACTATTGTGATAACAAGTTGAGCCGTCACTCTCGTCTTGTTGATATTGATTATCAGTTAGATTTGTAGAACTGTCAACGGTCTTTTTGAAAATAATTCTTATTTAGATCTAAGTGGTTGGAATTACACCAAATTTAAATTTATTGAGTGTATTGTTTTATTAATGTGATGGTTTTTGGTGTGTTTTATATCTATTTCTGTTTTTCGAAGGGGAAAGCTTTAATTATCTCGAGACTTTGGTTAATTAGTATAGAAGAAGTAAAAGCCGACCAAAGCTACGGTAGCATTGGCCGACCAGAGAGAAGCTATCATTTAAATTAAGGGTGTGCCTGTAGTGACTGCCATGGGATCACCGGCGCATCATTGCTGCTTGGGCGAGTAAATTCGCTGAGGTAAGGCGTGGGTCCCGTGAAGAAACCTGTATTACGTAAGTAAAACCGGTTTTGCTCCTCACCACCTTGATAATCCAAACGCGACCCTTTTCTGGCGGTGGCGTCATAAGTGAATTTAGCTTGATTTAACTCAACCCAGTTACCCTGGGTGTCACGCAAAAACTGACGGTTATAAAATGCTTTACGCTCAAGCTGTCCGGCTTCGGGTAAAAAGTTTTCCAAAAAGCTATGCGGTCTTGCAACATAGGTATTGGTTTCAGGGCGGCTAAAGGCTGCGATCAGCTTCCATTGACCGGTTTCTGGCGCATAAAAATAGCCTCGATACTCAGTATGGCCTGCATTAATTGTACTGGGCTCAATATTGACTAAAAAGCGATATGTCGTATCAGGCTGCCAGTTATAACGTAAATAGCTTTGTCCTCCAGAACCTTCATTGCCAAATTCACCGACGTAAACGCCTTCGCCTTTAGCGAGTAATTTGATTTTAAGATTGTCAGGAATCGTGCTCGGATCATCGGTTTGATATGGGCTCCAAACCGAAAACAGCACGCGACGCTCGGTGGGCGAGTTGACCTGAATACCAAAGTAACCTTCGCCAAAACCATTCGCCATAAAATACGAGCCTTGTGGATCGTAGCCAGATGGCACCGTTACTTCGTTGTAAAACCAGTTATAGTCCTTTTTGTCAGGTACGGTATAGGAAAGGTGTACTGAAGGGCCGCGACGACCCCAGTAAAAGTCTTCTTTGACATAGTTAGGTGCAGGGGTCATGGCCTCACCATCGAGACTGAGCCCGGTAATGGCGGGAAAGGTACTGTTTCGCCCTTTGGCTAATGTGTCACCGGCTATTTGGACAGTTTGATAGCCAACTTGCGTCACGGCAAAGTCACCGACTTTAACCTTAGTCGGGCTTTGTCTATCGAGGTTAAGCGCCACTTGTTTATTGTTATGCTTTACCAGCAATGTACTTGGTGCTCTTGGTTTCTCAAGGTGTAAAAAGAGGGTATAGGTGCCAACGTTATTGGCATAAAAATAGTGATTAAATCTAAGCTGCTTATCTTGCCATGGGGCAATTCCGGCTTGAGTTATATATTGCCTGCTGGCGTCAATATCGTTGTTGACCCAAGCATTACCGTAACTGCTGATATAAGCCTCTTGTGCTGAAGCAAATAGCGAGGCGCACAGCAGTATCGGTGTCATTATTGTATTCTTCATCTTAAGTTCCTTGAATGGGGCGCGTTGCCCCATATTGATTTAGAAAGAAGTGTTAATGCCTAAACTGATACTGCGGCCGTAACGGCTCAAGTGGCTCACTTGCTCTTGGGTTTTAATATATGACCATTGACGCTCATTGGTGAGGTTGGTCACGTTTAGGTCAATCCGTGTCTTTGCAGTAAGATTATAGCTGGCACTGAAATCAAATTGACCATAATCCGCTGCCCATTCTGGGCCGCCCCACGCATCTGGATACTTCAGGTAATCATCTCGCCAGTTGTAAGCGATACGCGCTTGGTAGTCATCCTTCTCATAATAGATAACCGCATTGTAAGAATGCTCAGACATTCCAGCGAACGGTAGCTCGTCTTTTTCGGGGTCGTCGTATTTACTATCCGTAAATGTGTAGTTGATTTGCATACCTAGGCCATCAAATGGTGCTGGTAGCAATTCCTCAAACGACTGTTGGTAAGCAATTTCGAAACCTTTGATCTCTGCTCCTGCTTCTGAACGTGGAGATACTTGGGTAAATTCCGGACCGTCAACTTCAACGCCGTCTTTTATGAATTTACCTACTTTTATCGTACCGATACGTCCCTGAGCGATAACCGATTTAATGTCTTTGTAATAGGTTGCAAAGGTGAGCGCACCATAATCAGAGAAGTACCATTCTAGTCCCAAATCAAGTTGGTCTGCTCTAAGTGGCTTGATCCCAGGGTTGGCAAGGTTAAGCTCAAACTTACTGAAATTAATTGAGCTATATGGGGTTAGAAAATCGATGCTAGGTCTGGTGATAACTTTAGCCGCGCTGGTTCTAAATAACAGTGAGTCTGTTATTTCTAACTTAAAGTTCATGCTAGGCAGTACATCAGTGTAGTCATCTTCTACGTAAGAATCGGAGTAATAATCGGCAATATCCCCTTCTATGCGATAGATAATATCGCCATCTTCGTCTTCTTCTACGTTGTATACCAGACTTGGGTAATCAAAAACGTAGCCATCAGAGGTGATCTCGGTTTTGATTGCTCTTACGCCTAGGTTTAAGTTGTAAGGCATTTCCGACAGCTCGCCGACTAGATTGGTCTCTAAATAAAGTGCAAACGTTGACTCAGAAAGCTCGTAGGAATCTTTAGGACTCTTGGAAGCTCTAATTTTTTCATCTGCGGCTTGGGCATTAATGGATTGATAAAAAGCATAGAGTTTGTCGTAGTCGAAGCTGGCCCACGGTGCAGGGTGCATGCCCGGCTCACCATCTAGGAAGTTATCAAAGTTGGCGGGAACAAGTACATCTGCGGGTAGTCTAAATAAGTTAAGGCCACCGAGCTTTTCTACGCTTGAATTATCAAAGCTGTCGTAATCTGAGTTTTTAAAATAAGCCCCACCATTACTAAACATCGATGGGTTATTTGATTTACTTACGTCTCTGCCTTTAGTTTGCTTTCCGTAATGAAAGCCAAACTTGATGTCTTTGACAAATTCCCATTCTGGAATAAATGTTCCCTCGAGCCTTAACTCTTCAACATCACTGATCACTTCCGTGCCATAGTTGTAGCTGTAATGAGCACCAAAGGGTTGATCGGCATTAAGTGCTGGTGACATGGTCACATCTGGCAGGAGGTTGTCGCCTGTTTGATCTATGGTGATAGTATCAACAAAGCCACGTGCCACAATGTAGCGGTTGTCGCCATCATTGATCCGCTCAGCACGGGACTTAGACACGTCAAATTCAAGCGTTAGATCGCTGGTAGCATACCACTTGAAGTTAAGACCGGCCTGCCAAGTGTCGGTATTGCGAGGCTCAGAGACGTTCAGTAGCTCAGCCATTGCACCATCGACTAACTCAATGTAGTTGACGTTGCCATCTTCATTAAATTTTAACTCACCTACTGCTGGGATCCCCGGTGTCCAAGGTTCATCATAGGTGACGAAAGAGATTTGATATTTTTCACCGTCGGTTTTGTAGCTTGAGTATAAGCTATCAAAGGTGACATCAATATCATTCGTTGGACGCCATTGTAAGGCGAGGCTTGCACCAATGCGCTCACGTTCGTCTTGCCAGTTCGAGTAGCGTACATATCCTGGGATCATTGATGGATGTACTTTCTCGCCCTCATCTAGCTCACCATTTCGGTTACTATCAACTGGGACTCGCACATCGGTATTTTCTTCTGGATCGTAAAATCCTTGTCCTTCGTAGGAGTCTTCGCGTTGTGTTCGCTCTGAATAAACGGCGGTGAATAGCGCGCCAAAGGTATTGTCAAAAAAGGTATCACTAATGAGGAAGGAGGCTTGAGGGTTGGTATCGCCGGTACGTTCTTCGTAAATAGCTTTGGCACTTCCGGCGAGGGTAAAACCATCCATATCTAACGGTCGGCGGGTTTTTATATTGATGACTGAACCAATCCCCCCTTCTTGCGTTTGTGCTTGTGGTGATTTGTACACTTCTAATGCTTGAACCATCTCAGGCGCAATCAAATCGAAGTTAAAGTCACGGCTAGTGTGTTCAGATGCCATTCTACGACCATTGATGGTGGTAACGTTAAAGTCCCCGCCAAGACCCCGCACTGTGACGTTTTGTCCTTCACCTGCGTTACGGGTAATAGCGATACCCGTCATTCGTTGTAGCGCTTCAGCTAGGTTTTGATCTGGGAACTTACCAATGTCTTCGGCAACGATGGCATCCATTACGCCGACGGCGTTTTTCTTGAGAAAGAGTGACTCTTTGATACTGGAACGTACGCCACGTACTTCAATTTTCTCGACTTGTTGCTTGGCTTTATCTTGCTCGTCGGATCCGCTGTTCTGTTCTGTTTCCTGTGCATGCGCGTATTGGGACAGGGCACAGTTCACGGCCAATCCCACAGCACACAGTTTTAGAGTGTGTTTCATCTTGTTGTCCTGTTGAGTGTTGTTATTATTGCGCCCGCTATACGAGCGCTTATTCAGGCATTGTTAGTACTTGCTATAGATAACGTATTTAACCTTTGGTTAGTTATGTGACAATGCCTAGTGGTGCTGCAGTGCGCCATGTGCCCCTAGTGAAATCTGGGAAGTCCTTGCTATTACTTCTGTCTGCAACTGAGTCCATTGAAAGAGGGAAGACCGCTGACCAAGCAGCTGCGTCGTAAACATCCTGATCTAGCGGCTCGCCATTACGAAGGCAGTAAATAATGCGCCAGAACATTAAGAAATCCATGCCACCATGGCCGCCGTTGCGCTCAGCTTCAGCCCCCATTTTTTGCCAAAGTGGATGATCGTATTTGCCGTACCAATCATTCATGTCGTAATCCCACTCGTGAAAGCTCTTACTCCCGCCGTTTTCAAGCGCGATGCGGTTGGGGAATCCTGCAAATACGCCGTTAGTACCTTGAATTAAATTATGGCGGGAGTAAGGGCGTGGGGTAGTGGTATCGTGCTGTACCATGATCGAACGACCTTTGATGGTTTTAATGATGCTGGTGTTCATATCTCCAGCAATATAGTTCAGTTGGTTTCGTTCATGATTTGCTGGAAACTCACGTTTGGCATAGGCTGCACGACCAAGTGCTGGGGAACTCATGGACGAGATATAGTCGAAGCGATCGCCACGGTTGATATTCATATATTGAGAAATAGGGCCTAAGCCATGAGTGGGGTAGAGATTACCGTCGCGTTTGGTATGCCAGTGTGTACGCCATGAGCCGGTTTTATGCTCAATTTCTTTCATTTGCCAACGAAGTTCATGGATATAAGCCGCTTCACCGTGTAGTAACTCACCGAATAGCCCTTGGCGAACCATGTTTAATACCATCAGCTCGTCGCGGCCATAGCAAACGTTTTCCAACATCATGCAGTTCTTTTGCGTGCGCTCTGCGGTATTTACCAATTGCCACGCTTCTTCTATGGTTACTGCAGCTGGCACTTCAACCAAAGCGTGTTTGCCACTTTCCATTGTGTCTACCGCCATAGGCGTATGCCATTTCCAAGGCGTAGAGATGATCACAATATCAATGTCATCGCGCGCCAACATGCGGCGATAGTCCATATCGCTCTTGCCATAAGTTGCTGGCTTGGGTAAACCCTTGTCGACAACAATTTTAACGGCTCTATCGACGACTTCTTGGTGCGTATCGCAAATGGCCTTGATCTCGACACCATCAAGATGGCAAAAGTGTTTTACCGCGCCAACACCACGTTGACCCACACCAATAAAGCCCACTCGCACGACATCCAGTTTCGGTACGACTAGACCTTGAACTGAATTTCCTTGTGGCTTTGGTGTAAGCGGCGTCTTATTATTGTTACTTGCGCAGCCAACCACTGCGCTTGTTGCTGCGATAGCAGCCATTGATTGAAGAAATCGCCGGCGGTTTAGATCACCCATAATAACCTCTTAGTTGTTCACTCTTGTTGTTAAAAACGAAATGTTATTTTTGGTTATTATTACGGCAGTTTTATTTTGAACGCAAGAAAAATATCTTTCATATTCTTTCGTTTTATTTTCGGTTTGTTTCTTATTTAAATTTAAATC
>NZ_JAKEVK010000144.1:0-11789 GCF_022398435.1 Pseudoalteromonas sp. Isolate6
AGCTAATGCCGGGGCTTTATAAAAGTCTAATTTAGTTAAAAACTAAAATTAAGCTTTCTTAGGACGTTCAATCACGTCAACTAGCGTCCAAGATTTTTTCTTAGAGATTGGCGCACATTCGCGAATAGTCACGACGTCACCTGCTAGTGCTGTGTTGTTTTCATCGTGTGCGTGCAACTTAGTTGTACGCTTGATGAACTTACCGTAGATCGGGTGTTTAACCTGACGCTCGATAGCAACAACGATTGACTTGTCCATTTTGTCGCTAATTACACGACCTTGTACAGTACGGATCTTATCGCTCATTATGCACCTGCCTTCTGGTTGATAACCGTTTTCACACGCGCAATATTGCGACGTACTTTCTTAAGCTCGTGAGTTTGAGCTAGCTGACCAGTGCTCGCTTGCATGCGCAGGTTGAACTGCTCACGAAGAAGCTCTAGAAGTTCAGCATTTAGCTCTTCTACGCTTTTGTCTTTAAGTTCGCTAGCTTTCATTACATTACCGTCCGAGTTACAAATGTTGTTTTGAAAGGTAATTTACGAGCAGCTAGGTCGAATGCTTCACGAGCAAGCTCTTCTGAAACACCTTCCATCTCGTAAAGTACTTTACCAGGCTGAATTTCAGCAACCCAGTATTCAACAGAACCTTTACCTTTACCCATACGAACTTCAAGCGGTTTCTCTGTAATTGGCTTATCTGGGAATACACGGATCCAGATTTTACCTTGACGCTTGACGTGACGTGTCATAGCACGACGAGCTGCTTCGATTTGACGAGCAGTCATACGGCCACGGCCAGTCGCTTTCAAGCCGAAAGAACCGAAGCTAACTTTGTTACCGCTGGTAGCCAGACCACGGTTGCGGCCTTTGTGTACCTTACGGAATTTTGTACGTTTTGGCTGTAACATTAGTCGCTACCTCTTACTTAGCACTTTTTTTAGCTTTCTTCGGCGCACGTTTAGCTGGCTTCTCTTGCTCTTGAACTAGTGGAAGACCACCAATTACTTCGCCTTTGAAGATCCAAACCTTAACACCGATGATACCGTAAGTGGTCAAAGCTTCTGAAGTTGCGTAGTCGATATCAGCACGTAGAGTGTGTAGAGGTACACGACCTTCACGGTACCACTCAGAACGTGCGATTTCAGCACCGCCTAGACGGCCGCTTACTTCAACTTTGATACCCTTAGCACCTAGACGCATTGCGTTCTGTACTGCGCGCTTCATAGCACGACGGAACATAACACGACGCTCTAGCTGAGAAGAAATACCGTCAGCAACTAATTGTGCATCTAGCTCTGGCTTGCGTACTTCTGCGATGTTGATTTGCGCAGGTACACCAGCAAGCTTAGTTACAGCTTGGCGAAGCTTTTCAACATCTTCACCTTTTTTACCGATAACAACACCAGGACGAGCTGTGTGAATTGTTACACGGATTGATTTAGCTGGACGCTCGATAACGATCTTAGCTACAGAAGCACTTTTCAATTCCTTAGTAAGGTATTGACGTACTTTGTGATCGCCAAAAAGCTGTTCAGAGAAATCTTTTGTATTCGCGTACCAAGTAGATACCCAAGGCTTTGAGATACCTAGGCGAATACCAGTAGGATGAACTTTTTGTCCCATTACTTATATCTCCTAGCTATCCGATACCACAACAGTGATGTGGCTTGTACGCTTAAGGATGCGGTCTGCGCGTCCTTTAGCACGTGGCATAATACGTTTCATTGTAGGACCTTCGTCTACAAATACTTTAGCCACTTTAAGCTCATCAATGTCAGCACCTTCGTTGTGCTCCGCGTTCGCGATAGCAGACTCAAGTACTTTCTTAACTAATACAGCCGCTTTCTTCGGGCTGTACGCCAGGATTTCTAGCGCGCGATCAACCGGAAGTCCACGGATCTGATCTGCCACTAGACGTGCTTTCTGCGCCGAACCAGAGGCGAATTTGTGTTTAGCTAATGCTTCCATCATACCCTCCGATTAACGCTTCTTAGCTTTCTTATCCGCAGCGTGACCGCGGTAAGTACGTGTAGGTGCAAATTCACCTAGTTTGTGACCGATCATTTCGTCTGTGATGAACACAGGAACGTGCTGACGACCATTATGGACAGCGATGGTCAATCCGATCATGTTAGGTATGATCATTGAACGACGGCTCCAAGTTTTAATTGGCTTCTTGTCACCGCTTTCCAACGCTTTCTCTACCTTCTTCAGCAAGTGTAGGTCAATAAATGGACCTTTCTTGAGAGAACGTGGCATGGCAATTCCTCAACTATTATTTAGTACGACGACGTACGATAAACTTATCAGTACGCTTGTTCTTACGAGTCTTGTAACCTTTAGTAGGTACGCCCCATGGAGATACAGGGTGACGACCACCAGAAGTACGACCTTCACCACCACCGTGTGGGTGGTCAATCGGGTTCATGGCAACACCACGAACTGTAGGACGGATACCACGCCAACGATTTGCACCAGCTTTACCTAGTGAACGTAGCATGTGTTCTGCGTTACCTACTTCGCCAAGAGTCGCACGACAATCAGACTCAACCTTACGAACTTCGCCAGAGCGAAGACGTAGTGTTACGTATTGACCTTCACGAGCAAGGATCTGTACGTAAGCACCAGCAGAACGTGCAATTTGCGCACCTTTGCCAGGTTTAAGTTCAACGTTGTGTACAGTAGAACCTACAGGGATGTTACGCATAGGTAGTGTGTTACCAACCTTGATTGGTGCATCAACACCAGATTGGATTGCATCACCTGCTTTAAGACCCTTAGGTGCAATAATGTAACGACGCTCACCGTCTGCATATAATACAAGAGCGATGTTTGCGCTACGGTTTGGATCGTACTCTAGACGCTCAACTTTAGCTGGAATGCCATCTTTTGTGCGTGTAAAGTCGATTACACGGTAGTGTTGCTTATGACCACCACCGATGTGACGAACCGTGATACGACCGTTGTTGTTACGACCGCCTGATTTAGAGTTTTTCTCTAGTAGCGGAGCGTAAGGCTTACCCTTGTGTAGATCAGGGTTAACCACTTTAACGACGTGACGACGACCCGCAGAAGTTGGTTTACACTTTTGAAGTGCCATAATTCTAACTCCCCTTATTACTCGGCGCCGCCGACAAAGTCTAGCTCGCTACCTTCTTTAAGAGTAACGTATGCTTTTTTCCAATCGCTACGACGGCCAAAACGCATACCAGTACGCTTTGTCTTACCCTTAACATTTAGAGTGCGAACACCAGTTACTTCTACTTCGAAAAGCTTTTCAATAGCAGCTTTAATTTCTGCTTTGTTTGCATCTTTAGCTACTTTGAAAACGATAGTGTTGTTTTCTTCAGCAGATACAGTGCTCTTCTCAGAGATGTGTGGAGCAAGGATTACTTTTAAAAGACGTTCTTCACGGATCATGCTAGCGCCTCCTCAAGTTGCTTAACAGCAGCAGCAGTAATCAGAACCTTATCGAAAGCGATTAGGCTTACTGGGTCGATGCCAGCTACGTCACGCGTGTCAACCTTGTACAGGTTACGTGCAGAAAGGAATAGATTCTCATCTACTTCTTCAGTCACGATTAGTACGTCTTTAAGCTCAAGTTCTTTAAGCTTAGCTACTAGTTCTTTAGTCTTTGGTGCTTCTAGACCAAAGTTTTCAACAACTACTAGACGATCTTGACGAACAAGCTCAGAAAGAATGCTCTTGATCGCACCGCGATACATCTTACGGTTAACTTTTTGGCTGTGATCTTGCGGCTTAGCTGCAAAGCTCACACCACCGCTGCGCCAGATTGGGCTGCGGATTGTACCAGCACGTGCACGGCCAGTACCTTTTTGGCGGAATGGTTTCTTACCACCACCGCGTACTTCAGAACGTGTCAGTTGAGCTTTAGTACCTTGACGAGCACCTGCTGCATAAGCAACAACTACTTGGTGTACTAATGCTTCGTTAAACTCACGTCCAAAAGTAGCTTCGGAAACTTCAAGCGCGCCAGCGCCTTTAATTGCTAATTCCATCACTAAATCTCCAGGACTTATGCTTTAACAGCTGGTTTAACGATAACGTCACCGCCGATAGCGCCAGGTACTGCACCTTTAACTAAAAGCAAGTTACGCTCTGCGTCAACACGTACTAGTTCAAGGTTCTGTGTCGTTGAACGAACATTACCCATTTGACCGGCCATTTTCTTACCTTTGAAAACTTTACCAGGAGACTGGTTTTGACCGATTGAACCAGGAGCACGGTGAGATAGAGAGTTACCGTGAGTTGCGTCTTGCATGCTGAAGTTCCAGCGCTTAACACCACCTTGGAAACCTTTACCTTTTGAAGTACCAGTAACGTCTACTTTTTTCACTTCAGTGAAAAGTTCAACAGTTAGCTCTGAACCTACTTCAAATTCACCTTCACCGCCGTTAAGACGGAATTCCCACAGGCCGCGACCCGCTTCAACGCCAGCTTTAGCGAAGTGACCCGCTGCTGGTTTGTTTACACGGCTTGCTTTTTTCTCGCCTGCAGTAACTTGAAGCGCGTTATAACCGTCAGTTGCGTCAGATTTGATCTGCGTAACACGGTTAGGAGTCGCTTCGATAACTGTCACAGGGATAGATACACCATCTTCAGTGAAGATACGTGTCATACCCACTTTACGACCGACTAGACCTAATGCCATTTTCCTAAAACCTCTCTAATCTTCCGATTAACCCAGGCTGATTTGAACATCAACACCAGCAGCAAGGTCTAGGCGCATTAGAGCGTCTACAGTCTTGTCAGTTGGTTCTACGATGTCGATCAGACGTTTGTGGGTGCGGATTTCATACTGATCACGCGCGTCTTTGTTTACGTGCGGAGAGATCAATACTGTGAAACGTTCTTTGCGCGTAGGTAGTGGGATTGGACCACGAACCTGTGCACCAGTGCGCTTCGCTGTTTCCACGATTTCCGCCGTTGATTGGTCAATCAAACGGTGGTCAAAAGCTTTTAGGCGAATACGAATGCGTTGATTTGACATTCTTAAACCTCAAAATAAAAAGAGCATTTAAAAAGAGCATAAAAAAACGACCGAGACTAGCTCAATAATTCCTGAGAAGTCGGTTGTTAATTTATTTCTACCATTGAACTCACAATTGGAGTTCCTGTTCATAGGGCCTGAAATCCAGACCTTTCATTTACTTTTCTAGACACTACGGTCAAGAAAGTCTGCACATTATAGTTATATTGGTGATAAATGCAACAACTAATACAAAGTAATTTTATCGTTGGGATCCGTAGACGCTGTCACGCAGATACAGTGCATTGAACATACATAATATTTCACTCACACAAAGCACATAGAACAAAATTCACTCTACTCAAGCATTCGCTTCTGTTAACCTTCAATAGTGAAATATTGCGACAAGAAAACATGGATGACGCCTTTGTAAATGGTCAGTCCAGTTAAATCTTGGTATTCTATGGCTAATGATAATTGTTCGGTATTCCCATGCAGATTTTTTCTTATTTGCTTACAACCATCGCTCGCTGTAGCAACTGGCTTTTTGTTAAAAGTAAAGTATTGCCAGAGCATCCCATTGAGGATTACGAGCTAGATCCCAGCATTCCCACATTTTATGTAGCGAGACTCGACTCGGTATCAGACATGGTCGCGCTAGACGTTATGTGTAAAAAGCTTGGTTTACCTAGACCATCGCAAAAAGAGCGAATTGGTAATAAAGAGCTCAGTCGCTTTGTTGGGATCCAGGCTCCGCCGAGTGTCTTTGGTAATAGTCATAAACCAAGTGATGCTCTACAGCACAGTAAAGCGATTTTTGAAGCCTTTAAAGACGATGACAATACCGATGCACAGGTTATTCCGGTCACCATATTATGGGGTCGTAATCCAGGTAAAGAAAAGCCAGGTGTGGGAACCTTATTATCCAATTCATTGACGCCGAGCTGGCTACGCAAATGCTTTGTGGTCTTGTTTTCAGGCAGGGACAACTTCGTTCGATTTTCCCGCCCGATTGAACTTAATCAATTGTTAAACGATAAAGCAGACGTTGAGGAGCTACCACATAAGCTGCTGCGCGTTGCACGCGTGCATTTCCGCCGTCAAAAGTTGGCTGCAACGGGTCCCAAATTGCCATCACGTGAACAGCTATTTAATTCTATCTTAGCGTCACAAAGCATTAAAAAAGCTATTGCTGACGAAGCAAAGGCAAAAGGTCTAAGTCAGGAAGAAGCAAGGCTACAAGCACTTAGGTTATTAGACGAAATAGCCGCAAACTATTCAGACGCCATGGTACGCGTGGCTGATAGAGCCCTAACTTGGCTGTGGAACAAGCTTTATAATGGTATTGAAGTTAATAACTCAGACAAAGTACAAGCGCTTGCGGACAAAGGACATGAGATCATTTACGTGCCATGTCATCGTAGCCATATGGATTACTTGCTTCTCACTTATGTGATTTACCATCAGGGTTTGGTACCACCGCACATCGCAGCTGGCGTTAATCTCAACTTTTTCCCTGCGGGGCCGATTTTCCGTCGTAGTGGCGCCTTCTTTATTCGCCGCTCCTTCTCTGGTAACAAACTCTATTCCGCGGTATTCAAGGAGTATTTGAGTCAGTTATTTATCAAAGGGTATTCTGTTAAGTTTTATACCGAAGGCGGTCGCAGTCGTACCGGTCGCCTTTTACCACCAAAAACGGGTATGTTGGCAATGACACTACAATCTATGTTGCGTGGCATAGACAGGCCTATCTCACTGGTGCCTGTTTACCTCGGTTATGAACATGTTATGGAGATCAACACTTACCTCAAAGAGCTGGCTGGTAACAGTAAGAAAAATGAGTCTATCTTTGGTATTTTTAAGGCGATTAAGAACCTTAAAAACTATGGTAGAGGGTATTTAAATTTTGGCGATCCGATATCAGTCAACCAATTTTTAAATGAGCATCAACCAGATTGGCGTGATTCTATCCACCCCACCGAAACTCAAAAACCTGCTTGGCTGAACAAGCAAGTTGCCGATCTCGCTGATGTCATCATGACTGAGATAAATAACTCAGCAGCACTGAACTCAGTTAATTTGCTTGCGACAATTTTGCTGAGTAACGAGCAATTTGCATTGCCTAAATCACAACTGCTACAACAGCTCGATTTGTATCTTGGACTACACAGACATGCACCTTATCACGACAATGCGACGGTGCCAGATTCGAGCTCTGAGGGCTTACTCGATCATGCACTTAAGCTTGATAAGTTCGATATTATTGAAGACAGTTTCGGCAGCATCATTAGTGTTAAGGAAAAAGAACGCGCTCTGCTTAATTATTACCGTAACAATATTCTGCACCTGTTTGCCGTACCAAGCTTAATCGCTCAACAGCTCTTCAACCGCTACAGCTTGACTGTTGATGAGTGCCGTAAAGAGGTAGCGCTGTTGTATCCCTTGTTTGCAAAAGAGTGGTTCTTAACAGATCTTAAGACAGGATATATAGAGTCTATTTTCGAATACTTTGCGGCTAAGGATCTGATCACCTTTGATGGTCACCTTGCCTCAGTTAACAAAGATGGTAGCGCATTGGCACAATTAGAAATGCTAGGTAAAGTGATTCACTTAACGCTTGAGCGCTATGCAATTACGATTAACCTCGTTAAGCGTCATCAAGGATTAAGTCGTAGCGAGCTTGAAAAAGAAAGTGCACTTCTTGCTGACCGACTAGGAACTTTGCATGGCATCAAAAGCCCTGAGTTTTTTGATAAAAAAGTACTCAGTGCATTTGTCACTAGCCTAAAAGAGCAAGGCTTTATAGAGCAAGATGAAGCTGCTGGCATTCGTGGCACAGAATCACTGCATATCTTAGAGCAGTATTTAAAAGCCCTGCTACCTGCTCGAATACATCAGTCTATCCAACATATCGTTTAATATCAAAAGGCCCCAATTTAGGGGCCTACTTTATGGAGCATAGCAAAGCTTAAGTTAGACGATTATCTATCACTTGCTTTATAACAACAGCAACAACACATAGTGCCGCTGCAATATCTACAGAGATTATTTGATGCGGCCAAACTAAAGCGATACCTAAAAGTGCTAACACCATCCTGATAGGTTTATTGAGCTTCGCCTCCGCATAGCCATATATCGCTGCTGCCAAAGCGTACATCCCCACAAGCGCGGTGAAAAAAACCTGCATGATCTCGAAATTACTCCCCCCGATAAACGGCGTATAAGCAAACAGTAAGGGAACGATGTATAGCGCTTTGGCCGTTTTCCATGCTTCTATTCCTGTTGCCATCGGCGGTGTTTTGGCAATTCCCGCGGCGGTAAAAGCGACCAAGCATACCGGCGGTGTCACATTGCTATCTTGCGATAACCAAAAAATAATCATATGGGCAGAAAGTAGCATCATGGCCAAATGCGTGGCATCAAATTGGCTACTGCGAATAATATCAATAGCCTCTGGCGGCAAGCTTGCCAAAATAGTAAACACTTGAGCCGCTGTAATATTTGGCTGGTTATATATCTCACCTAGTGCTGGTGCCATCATACTCATCATCATCGTCGCAGTGTCATTGAGTTGACCATTTACTATGATCTCTACCAGTGCTGACTGGCTGATCAAGCCATACAAAGCCGGTGCAGAAAGCGTTGCCAACACAATATATGATGCCGTAACAGGCAGTCCCATACCGATAATTAGCGAGGCCAATGCAATCAATACCAACAACAGTATCAAGCTTGCTCCCGCCCATTCATTTATCATTAGAGAAAAAGTAACCCCTAAGGAGCTGATCGAAATACAATTCACCAGCATGCCAATGGCCACCAATAATATTGCTGTCTTAGCGCTGTTTTCAGTTGCATTTGCAAGCGCAGCCAAAACCTTTGACCACTTCATCGGCGAATGTGAAAACAAAGAAAATAGACACACACTGAGCGTCGCAATACTGACTGCATAAGTTGGCGTAAAGCCATAAATCATCAATGTTACGAGCAACACGATAGGTAATAAATGATGCCAACCGGACTTCAGCTCTTGCCAAGCACTCAATTGCTCTGACTCTAATGCTGGCTGGATGTTCAAACGCTTAGCTTGAATACGTACAAAGATGGCGATAGATGCGAAATAAAGCAGAGCGGGAACAAAGGCCGCCGCAATTATTGTCAGATAAGGAATTTGAGTATAAGAGGCCATCACAAATACACCTGCCCCCATAATCGGCGGGATCAGCTGACCTCCAGTCGATGCTCCGGCTTCAACTGCTGCCGCAAACTTTGCAGGAAAGCCAGCTTTCTTCATTAATGGAATGGTGATCACCCCAGTCGCCGCTGTATTCGCGATAGCAGAGCCCGACACAGAGCCCATCATACCCGAGCTCACAACAGCAACAAGTCCTTGTCCGCCAACCATGCGACCAACAAGCGCATTGGCAAAGCGAATGATAAAATCCCCTGTTCCTGCTTGGACTAGAAATGCGCCAAACAGGATAAACATAAAAACAAACGTCCAAGAAATTTTAGCAATAGGTCCAAACAAGCCGTCATCAAAGTAATTGCGAAACAAAATAGTTTCTGCGCTTAAACCCGCAAAATGAAACACGCCATCGATATACTGTCCCAAAAACAGTACATAACTCATCGCCAGTAGGATCATCATCGGGATAAACCAGCCCATACAGCGCCGGACCAACTCAAGCGCGAGGAGTACAGCGGTGGAAGATGCTATCCAGTCAGCCGTAGCAAATTCATAATTACGCGCAGCCAACGCATCACTGTACAGAACAAGATAGCCACAGCTCACGGTTAAACCGATAAACAGCCCGATATCAATAACGCTAGAAAGCACTGCTAATTTGCCAACTCTAAGTGGCAAGGTGAGCAAGATAATGCTACCAAATAGCATGAAATGAATGGCTGAAATATAGTTATCCGGCCAAGTGGCGACCAAGTTAAAATAGAGGTGCAACAGACTCGTGAGTATCGCTAAATAAAAAGCGACCCTATTACGAGCTGCTGTGGACGTTGATGCTAGTGACGCACTCTGCTCACTACTGATATTACTCATTGATAGATATCATCCCGTTTTGCTAAATTGAAGGCATTACTGCAGATGATCAGGTACAGCAATACCTATTTCTCTGTAGTACTTCAGCGCACCAGGATGTAGCTTGGCAGGCAGTCCAATAAGTGCCTTTTCTATCGCCATGGCTTTAGTCGCTTTATGAATGGTTTGAAGGAAAACTAAATTTTCATAAATTGCCTTAGTGAGAAGGTATACATCCTCCTCACTCATGTCTTTATGTGCAGCAAGAAAGTTTGGCTGCGCAATCGTTTTGATTGCGTTAGTCTGGCCGGGGTAGGTGTTAGCTGGGATCTCGAAGCGTGACCATAGTTCTACCTCAGCGTTGACTTTATGTAGCTGCTCATCAGTGAAATCCAGCACAGTGATGCCATTGGCATCGGCTGCATAAGCACTTGTAATAGCGCTGACAGGTACTCCTGCCGGAATATTCATTCCCGCAATTTGACCATTTTGTAAAGCGCTAGAAGAGCCCGCATAACCTTTATGCACCAAAGTGAATTTGTCACTCTCAACGCCCAGTGCTGCCATAATATGCTTTCCAGATCCTTCCGTTCCAGAGTTACGCTTGCCAATGCCAAACCCCTGTGAATATAGGTTTTTTAAATCAGAGACATTACCAGTTGTGGCATATTTCTTAGCAATGACAAAATGCTCTACGTTTTGCCACAACATCGTTACAGAACGTAGATAATCTTGTTTGCCAACGGTTGCCATTGCGCCCGTCCCCTGCGTCGCCCATGCACCATAAAGGCCCTGTAGAATTGCCAGTTCAGCTTCTTTATTACGCATGAGTTTAAGGTTATCACCAGAACCTGCAGAGGTAATGGCCGAGACACTCATGCCATGCTGCGGTGTGACTTTTAGCTTAGTTAGTGTCGCAATCGCGACACCTACTGGATAAAAAGTGCCGCCAGATGAGGCTGTTGCCAAAATATAGGATCTGTCTTTATCTACATTAGCAAAACTTGCAAAGGTACATAGCGACATTGTAATACTGAGCACAGCGGAAATTGTTCGAGCTGAAAGACCTAACATCTTTATACTCCCTAGTTTTAGGTTTTATATGAGCTTATTGTGCACACCTTTACGTAATTAACCAAATTTTTACGTAACTGGTGGCTGGATATCAGAATATAAATTAGGGAGATTATATGGTGAGAATATGGAGTTTAAGCCGCCAGAGCCAAATATTGGAGTATTATCAGGTTATTCGTTATAAACGTTAATGAGGCAAAAGAAGTACTTTTAATGGAGAACGGTATTTTCACTGGTCGCGATATAAAATCGCATCTACAAGGCATTAAAAAAGGCCGCCAAAGCGACCTTTTTTATGTGTGTTACGACAATCTACAGATTACTCTTCGATTGTTGCTACAACACCAGCGCCTACTGTACGGCCACCTTCACGGATAGCGAAACGTAGACCTTCGTCCATCGCGATTGGTACGATTAGCTCAACAGTCATCTTGATGTTGTCGCCTGGCATTACCATTTCTACGCCGTCTGGTAGCTGGATGTCACCAGTTACGTCTGTTGTACGGAAGTAGAACTGTGGACGGTAACCTTTGAAGAATGGAGTGTGACGACCACCTTCATCTTTAGATAGTACGTATACTTCTGAAGTGAACTTAGTGTGCGGCTTGATTGAACCAGGCTTACATAGAACCTGACCACGCTCAACTTCGTCACGCTTAGTACCACGTAGTAGTGCACCGATGTT
>NZ_JAKEVK010000145.1:0-11698 GCF_022398435.1 Pseudoalteromonas sp. Isolate6
CCAGTGAAAACGCGCACAGTTAACTATCAGTATGCAAAGAACTTATCAGCATTCTGCTAAATATACCATCTGGAAAAATGCGCATGCGCGTTTCCCAAACCTATTATTTCAAATCGAAGATAAATAACCTTTTGATAAAAAATAACATTTTAAATTTATTCATGCGTAAACGCGCAAAATTTTTTTCATTATTTCCCTTTATATCCGAGAACTCCAGATAATACTGTATACACACACAGCGGCATGAGCTAAGGAGTTATCATGAGTCTAAAAAGCCCATTTCTGAAAGGTCTTCAGGAAGAAATGCGTATGCGTGGTTACAGCATTAGAACAGAAAAAACCTACCTATATTGGATTAAGGCATTCATTAACTTTCACCACAAGCGTCACCCTGAGATAATGGGAGCGGAAGAGGTTACACAATTTTTAACCTTTCTGCCAACCAATGAAATGGGGGCAGGAATGAGTTGACTAACCGGCCGCTATGTAGAATGAAACTAACATTGACGACCGTCTCTTGTTTGCTCGAAGGTGAATTCTAAACCCACTCTTTTTAACTGTAAGATCGGATATGAGATACTACCCTGTTTAACATGCGCGAGCGTTGTTAGGGTTACACTTCCCTATGCTTGATCACCATTCGAAAAGGTGGGCCATTTTTGAAATTGTTTTCAAACCAATGCCATGGCTATTACGTTTGGCATATAAGTGCTGTAGGGATTTATCTTTAATTTCGCCAACAATGACTTCTTTCACTTGATAACCCATTGCCACAGCAGCTGACGCATAAGCAACAAACTCCCATTTCTTGATATTGGTGTTATCAACAACGACCAAAGGGATACCTTCAGCTAAGGCATTAATAAACCGAGCTAAGTTTAAGTTGTGATATTCTGAAAGGCGTTGTTTTTCAAAATGATACTCGCCGTTTTCATTAAGAAAATAATCATCGGTTGAACAGATAAAATACTGTGTTTCATCGCCGGAGACTAGGTCGTCGGCTAGCGTTTGCGCATAATGCGATTTTCCAGAGCCAGGTAGACCCCTCAAAATAAAAACTTGTTTCATCGAGTTTTGAACGTCACTGTTAGTATTAATAAAGCTATTTTTATCATCGAACATTCATAATGCCACAGTCCGACTGTTTTTTCATGGCTTTTACTCATTCTTTTCAGCCCAGTTTTTTGCATTTCAGTGTTTTTTTATTTGTCCATCGCAGGTAAGATACGGCTTACATGACGATAAGACACTCTGTCTTTTAATTTACAAATAAAAAATAAATCATTTGGAGTAAAGATGAGCCACACAGCGATAACGGAGCTACTAGCAGGCACCGTTGCGGTTGACAGCCAAGTAACAGTAAAGGGCTGGATCCGTACACGACGTGATTCAAAAGCAGGTATTTCATTTCTAGCCGTTCATGACGGTTCTTGTTTTGACCCTATTCAAGCCGTAGTCCCTAATTCGCTGAATAATTATGACGAAGTGACTCGTCTTACTGCTGGGTGTTCAGTAGCGGTGACTGGTGTGCTTGTACAATCACAAGGTCAAGGTCAATCTTTTGAGATCCAAGCGAACAGCGTTGAGGTATTAGGCTGGGTTGAGAATCCAGATTCATACCCAATGGCTGCAAAACGCCACAGTATTGAATACTTACGCGAACATGCGCACCTTCGCCCTCGCACTAATGTTATGGGCGCGGTTACGCGTGTTCGTAACTGTCTTGCACAAGCTATTCACCGTTTTTATCATGAGCGTGGCTACCAGTGGATCAGCACGCCTATCATTACCGCAAGTGACTGTGAAGGCGCAGGCGAGATGTTCCGTGTATCTACACTTGATATGAACAACCTACCACGCACAGACAAAGGCGATGTAGACTATTCAGAAGACTTTTTTGGTAAAGAAGCATTCTTGACGGTATCAGGTCAGCTTAACGGTGAAACATACGCAAGTGCCCTTTCAAAAATCTATACTTTTGGTCCAACATTCCGTGCTGAAAACTCAAACACTTCTCGTCACTTGGCAGAGTTTTGGATGGTTGAGCCTGAAGTGGCATTCGCCGACCTTAACGACATCGCAGCGCTTGCAGAAGACATGTTGAAGTATGTGTTTAAAGCAGTACTTGACGAACGTCGTGATGATATGGAATTTTTCGCACAGCGTATCGAAAAAGATGCCATTACTCGCCTAGAATCATTCATCGATAAAGACTTTGCTCAGGTAGATTACACAGACGCTATTGAAATTCTAAAAGCATGTGATAAAGAGTTTGAATTCCCTGTTGAGTGGGGCGTCGACTTACAATCAGAGCACGAACGTTACCTTGCTGAAGTACACTTTAACGCACCAGTAGTTATCAAAAACTACCCTCGTGATATCAAAGCATTCTACATGCGCCAAAACGAAGACGGTAAAACCGTTGCCGCTATGGACGTCGTTGCGCCTGGTATTGGTGAAATCATTGGTGGCTCACAGCGTGAAGAGCGTTTAGATGTGCTAGATGCGCGTCTTGAAGAGATGGGCTTAAACAAAGAAGATTACAGCTGGTACCGTGACCTACGTAAGTATGGAACAGTGCCTCACTCAGGCTTTGGTCTTGGCTTTGAGCGCTTGGTTGCTTATGTTACTGGCATGGGCAACGTACGTGACGTTATTGCCTTCCCTCGTACTAAAGGCAGTGCGACTTACTAAAGTCTTGTCGAACAGCTAAAGTTGTGTTCTCAGCAGCTTTGGCTAAACGAAAAAAGGCCTTCATTAAGAAGGCCTTTTTTGATCACGCGAAGTTATTATAAAACTTCTAGTAGCTCAACGTCGAAAATTAGCGTTGAGAAAGGTGCGATTGCAGCACCTGCACCACGCTCGCCGTATGCAAGCTCATGCGGTACGTATAGACGCCATTTAGAACCTGCAGGCATCATTTGAAGTGCTTCAGTCCAACCCTTGATAACACCATTTACTGGGAATTCAGCTGGTTGACCACGCTCGTAAGAGCTGTCAAAAGTCGTACCGTTGATTAGAGTACCGTGGTAATGAACACGTACTTTTGAATCTTCAACAGGCTTATCACCTTCGCCAGTTTCAACTACTTCATACTGAAGACCTGACTCAGTTACCGTTACTTCAGCACGCTTTGCATTTTCTTCTAGAAATGCAACACCTTCAGCAGCTAACACTTTAGCTTCTTCTTCACGACGCTGTTGGATTTCAGCATTGATCTTCTCAAATGCCGCTTGAATTTCAGGGATCTCAACGCGGAAGCTGTCACCAGCATAAGCGTCTTTCATCCCTTCGAATACAGAGTTAAGGTTTAGACCTTCAAAAGGGTTTGCTTTAAGTTGCTCACCCATTTGTAAACCAATACCGTAGCTCGCTTTATCTGCGTCTGTGTTGAATTGAGACATAGTCTTTCCATATTTTTTTATTAACAAGAATCTTAGATTGTATCACAGCCAAAATAGGCAAGATACCGGAGCTGCTTGATTATCAAGCAGTCGAGCTATTCGTCGGACACAAAAAAACCGCTAACTAGCGGCTTTCTCTTCGGCGTATTGTTTGAGTTTTTTCATTACAAAGGTTGCAAATGGCAGCAATAATACAAGACCAATATTAAGCTCATCACTGTACTCCCCCAAGCTGCCAACAAAGTAGTGTCCAAATCCAACCACACCAAATAATGCAATAACCACACTGGCGATTTCTGGCCAAGATTTTTCATATTTAGTGATCAGATGACCAACAAGGCAATTGAATAAAAAAACATGCAGCAGCGTCATTGTGATATCAGGGTCTTGTTGCGAATCAATCGACAACGTTAGCGCCATATTTAGACCACTAAGATAAAAATAACTAAATACAATCCAAATAGAACTATGTTTTATTATTGCCATGTTACTAGCCGCAGACATACACGCCTCCAAACGAAAAAAACCGCCATTTGGAGGCGGTTTTGGGAATGAGGTGGCGGAGAGATAGGGATTTGAACCCTAGATACGCTATTAACGTATGCCGGTTTTCAAGACCGGTGCTTTCAACCACTCAGCCATCTCTCCGTTGTTGGCGCGCATTTTATGGAGTTATCCATCGGTTGTAAAGCACTATTTCAATTTTTGCATTCAAAAGCGCAAATAATAGCCGAATAATCAATAATATTGCTTTGGCCTTTTGGCAATGTAAGCAAAAATACAACTGGCGATAACCATTGCTATCACGATGATCCCCGAATCAATCATACCAATGACTGCATTTTTTGCTGGCAGCACTTTTTCAATGATAACCGGAATAGATGAAAACAACACTACGGTACTGAGCACTTTGAATGCTCTGGAAAAATCAAATCGCTTGGTGTAACTCATCCATGTTGTTAGTAATCCTAATACCAAGATAGGCGCTAATAGCCCCATCCATATCTCACTGGTATAACTCGATAATGCAACAGTTGCCGTGCATCCTATCAAGCTCCAAATAATCCAGGCGGTCCAATTTTCCCGTTCTTTTAAAAATAAATTACCCATGACACATCTTCTTTCAATTAGCTTGTTATTTTTATTATTGTTATAGAAAACAGGATTTACTGTCTTAGAGTAGCAAACATAATGGCTATAAAACAACCACATCGGTTGTGACAGTTTAAATAATGAAAAGTTCAACAAAAAGTATCAAAGAATGTGTTACCACAACATTAATCGCTGTATAAAAAAAGCGCAGCTATTGCTGCGCTCAACTTACTTTATTTTTAGCGGGGGAATTTAACTTTCAGCTTTATCAAGTTCATCCACTAATAATTTGGTTTCATCCGCCCTCGGTTTCGTAAATCTCGCTAAACCGAGATAAACGACAGGTGTAAGGTAAAGCGTAAAGAAAGCCGCTAAGCCTAAACCGCCAAATACGACCCAACCGATCGCATTTCTCGACTCGGCACCTGCGCCTACCGATAAAATCAACGGTAAAGCACCAAGTAATGTAGATACTAAGGTCATCATGATAGGACGCAAACGGATCACCGCGGCTTCTTCAACAGCTTGTCTTACTGACCGTCCTTTATCACGTAATTGATCTGCGAACTCAACTAACAAAATGGCATTTTTAGCAATTAAGCCAATCAACATCACTAAGCCGATTTGCGAATATATGTTTAGCGAAGTTCCAGTAAGATACAGCGCCAATATGGCAGAGGTGATCCCAAACGGAACTGTGATCATCACGACAACGGCACTGTTTACACTTTCAAATTGCGCAGCAAGTACGAGCAATACAATCAAGAACGCCAGCACGTAAGTAAGTAACACTTCATTGGCCGTTTCTTCAAACGTTAAGGCTTCCCCTTTAAACGCCAGCGTCACGCTGTCAGGTAAACTCTGATCTGCCAGCGTTCGTAATTTTTCAACCACTTCTGCCATAGGCATGTCTTCTGGCTGTTTCATATCCAGCTCGATACTACGACGCTGTGCGTGGCGTTCAAGCTCAGCAGCTACGCCCTCTTCGACAATAACGGCAAGGCTACTTAGCGGAACTAACGCACCAGTGCGGCTGCCAACATAAAGGTTAGCCAAATCACTTGGATCTCTGATGGTATGGTTTTGAGCCTGCAGCATAATTGGTATGGATTGGTCGCCAACATTCAAATCAGCAACATCATCGCCATTAATCGCCGCCCTAAGTGTCGTTGATATGTCACTCAAACTAACGCCAAGCTCTTCTGCTCTTCTGCGGTCAATGTTTACGCGCAGCTGAGGTTGTGAGGGTTGATAAGAGATTTGTACCGGAGCCACGTCTGGCATTTCTTTTTCAACCAAAGCCGCAAATTGTTGCGCTGCTTTAAAGATCTCTAAATAGTCATTACCAAGTAGCGCAAGCTCGATACCACCACCTTGGCCTCTTAGGTTTAAGCTATTTGCTCCAAAGGCACGCGCAGGTGCACCGGGTATATTACCAAGCGGTCCTCTGATCTTATCGATAATTTCCTGTTGCGAGAAATGACGTTCATCCCAATGCTTTAATGGCACAGTGATAAATACAATATTGGGATCCCACTGACCAACAACCGTATAGATTGACTCTATTTCTCCGCTTTCTACAAAGGGTAATAAAATGTCTTCCATTTGTTTGGCCTGTCTATCCATAAAGTTAAGGCCAACACCGTCAGGCCCTCTTGCGAAAATGCGAATTTTACCTCTGTCTTCAGATGGCAAAAGCTCATTATCCAATTGCGAATAGAGCGCACCAGATAAGCTCGCAATAACCACAAATACACTAAATGTTAGCCATGCATGGTCAAGCACCCAATGGATCGTACCGCGATACATTTTTGCGAGTTTCACACCAATACTCGAAAACAAGTGCTTTTTGCTATCTTGCTTTACTTTTAACTTAGATGTTAATGCTGGCACCAATGACAGGGCCACAAATGAAGAAATAATCACGGCACCAGCTAACACGCCACCAAACTCCCTGAACAGTCGGCCCGCAGTTGACGGTAAAAAAGCGATCGGTACGAATACCGCAGCAAGTACTGCGGTTGTCGCAACTACAGCAAAGAAGACTTCTCTTGTCCCAAGTACCGCCGCAGCGCGACGACCTATCCCTTCGCCACGACGACGCTGAATATTCTCACTAACAACAATCGCATCATCGACGATAAGTCCAGTGGCCAGCACCAGTGCTAGTAAGGTTAATATATTAACAGAGAAGCCAAGCGCCCAGATCAGCGCCAAAGAACCGATAAGCGCGACTGGGATCGCAAAAGCTGGAATAAGCGTCGCACGCCACGAGCCAATAAACACCCAAAGCGTGAATACCACCAGCAATATGGTTATCACCAAAGAGCTTAAGACTTCGTCTACGGATGAGCGAATAAACTGTGCATCATCGGAGGTGACGAATAGCTCCAGATCTGGAAAGCGTACTTTTATCTTATCAACGAGCTGCAGCACTTCGTCTGAGATTTCAATGGTATTGGACTGTGCTTGGCGAATGATTTCAAGCCCAATTACAGGCTCTCCGTCGAGTCTCACCATAGAACGAGGATCAGCCGGTCCAAAATACACAGAGGCAATATCCCCCACCCGAGTCTCACCACGAATGATGATATCACTCACCTGCTCAGCAGTTACAGAAGTGGCATCGGCACGGACAATCAGCTGCTGATCGTTCGACTTTAAACTGCCGGCGGGCACATCAAACGGGGCTTGTCTAAGCGCCGCAGCTACATCTGGCACGGTTAGATTAAAGCTTGTCAGTTTTAAGGGATCAAGTCTTACGCGCAGCACCCGCTCTCTATCGCCGTTCAGGCGCACATCGGCTACGCCTGGAATAGTTAAAAACTGCGGTGCTAAGTCTTTTTCTACTCGCTCGGTCAACCCTTCAAGTGTTAAAGAGGCACTACTTACAGTTAAAGACACCACGGCTTCTGCGTCATTATCCGCTTTAATAATAGACACCCGTTCAACTTCTTCTGGTAGCTCTCTTTGTATTCGAGAAACGGATTCGCGTGTTTCGTTGGCTGCATCATCTAGATTAATGCCCGGACGAAATTCAACAACAATCCGTGCATTATTCTCTTCACTTTGTGCACGAATGCTTTTTACACCACTGACACGCGCAACAGCCCCTTCTAACTTACTCGTCACTTCGGTATCGACAGTCTCAGGTGAGCCGCCAGGAAACGATGCGGACACCGTTAAACGCGGCCTGTCCACATCGGGCAGTTCACGAACTTCAACGCCGGCAAGAGCAGCAATACCTGCAATAATAATCAATAAATTTAATACAACGATTAATACCGGACGGCGAATTGCCATCGACGGTAAATCTTGTAACTGTGGTAACTCCGGTTTAGTCACGATTTATTCCTTCGCCAGTGCATTCGTCACCGCAATTTCTTGCCCAGGACGAAGACGTTGCACCCCTTCTACAACTAATAACTCTCTTGCAGCCAAATCGCCTGATACCAGCAATTTACCCGGCAAACGCTGTTGGATTTTCACATCAATACGCTTAGCTTTACCATCTACTTCTTTCCATACATAAGGACCTGTTGCGCCCCAAAGTAATGCAGCTTCAGGAATAACGGCAAACTCTTCACCTAATACCGTTAGCGATACTCTAAAGCTCATTCCAGGCAAAAAACGATCATTGCGGTTTTCAAAGATGGCTTTGATTTTTAGTGTGCGGGCTGTTGGGTCTATTCTAGAGTCCATTTGCGCTATCTTTGCGTCTATCCGTGTTGAATTATCATTCCAAGGTGTCAGCAGTACGCTATCGGTCGATTTAAGCATGCCATACGCCGATTCCGGTGCCGCAAATTGAACATACAACTTATCAAAATTATCGATACTCGCAATCGCGGTTTGAGTGGTAATGCGATCTCCAACCTCAACGTCGGTGAGTCCCATTACGCCAGAAAAAGGGGCGATCACTTGGCGGTCTTCTAATTCATTCTTAGCTTGGATCAAGGCGACTTTTGCTAAGTCTCTGTCCGTTACCGCTTTATCTAATTCATTAATTGGGACGGCACCGCGCTTTTGGCTATCAGTTAGGCGATCGACGGTGCGCTGCGCATCTGCAAGACGAATTTTAGCTTCTTCAAGCGCCGCTTTTTGGCGGCGTGAGTCTAGCTCCAATAGCAAAGTACCCGCTTTAACCTCATCGCCCGGTTTAAAATGTACCGCAGTCACCCTATCACCAATCGCGGGATACAAAATAACCGATTGAATAGCTTCAGCATTACCTACAGCCTGAATTTGCTGGCTACTGCTTTCAAATTGAATAGGCTCTGCAATCACTTGCGAAGGTTTCGCCAAAGCGGCACTGGTTATCAGCATAGTGGCCGTAAAAACCACCAAGCGCGTTACTTTACACATATTAACCTTAATAATTTCCATTGTTCTTAGCTATATTTGAGTGTAACAGTTAATCACTCACATCAAGATAAACTATTCGATAACACACAGTATAAGTGCGATGAGATGCAGTATGCCTTGCAGCGTTTCAAAGGCAAGATAAGCTCATGTAAAGTAAGGTAAAGTTATGTAAAGATTGAGGGAGAGTGAGGCGCGATAAACTACCGCGCCAAATCATGACTATTGTGCGGCCGCGCGCATCAGTCTATCGTTAACATCGCGCCACTCGGGCGCCGTTGGTGGTGCTTCCAACAAAATCTCGGTTGCACTTGATTGATCCAACTGATGTAACCCGTGATAAAGGCCCTGCGCATATTTGGCTTTGTCAGCACCAAGTTTGAGATCCACCAGCTCGTTGTTTGCTGAATTCTCAGAGAGCATTCGCTCAATTTGCGATGAATAATACAATACACCGGTATTCGCTTCGCACTGGCCGCATAGGCGAGCAGCTAACTCTTCCGTTGACAACAGGGTAAGTGGCTTGCTTGGTTGGTAATGGGCTTTTACGTTACCAGGGACGGCTACAGTGTGTACATCAGGCTCATCCACTTCAATATTGAGCACCGCTTCAAGTGCAGCTTTAGTAATAGGGCCTGCCCGCAAGATCCTCGGTGTGGCTGAAGATATATCGACAATAGTAGACTCAAGTCCCACTTCACATGGGCCGCCGTCTAACACAGCTGCTATTTTTCCCGACAATCCAAACAATACTTGTTCGGCGGTGGTTGGACTAATTTTTTTATAAGGATTAGCAGAAGGCGCAGCAAGCCCGGAGTTAATGTGCTGTAATAATGCTAGCATTGCAGGATGATTTGGCACACGTATACCCACGGTTGGGTGGCCGCCTGTCACTATGTCGCTCACATGTGCTTGCTTTTTGGCAACGATCGTCAGTGGTCCCGGCCAAAACGCATCAGCTAAAGCGTCAAAATAGTCAGGTAATGTTTCCACCCACTCAGTAACCAAAGACTTGTCAGCGAGGTGTACGATTAGCGGGTGATCAGCTGGGCGTCCTTTTGCTGCAAAGATTTTTTTAACCGCATCGGGTTGCTTTGCATCTGCTGCTAAGCCATAAACGGTTTCTGTCGGAACCGCTACAAGTTGACCATCACGTGCAAGTTCAGCCGCTTGCGCCGCTGCGCTTGGATCAGTTGCTAATAAATGTAAGGTTGTTAAGCTCGCTTCGCCCACGTGTCTTTCTCAGTGTAAAAAATGGACGCGAATTATAACCAATTTAAAACGCAAAGAGCCAGTATTACTGGCTCCAGCATAAAAACTAGGATCGGTTTGCGTTATTCAGCGCTTGCGACCATTACGGTTTTCACGTTAACAAACTCTTTTATCCCAAAGCCACCATGCTCTCTACCATAGCCACTGTCTTTAACACCACCAAACGGCAAATTTGGTTGTGCCAGCGAATAGCCATTAATATTCACCATGCCAGTGTCAAACTCCTTAATAGCGAGTTCTGTTGCACGTTGGGTGTCTTCTGAAAAAATGCCGCCACCTAAACCATAGCGTGAATCATTGGCTACCATCATTGCCTCAGCCTCATCATTCACACGAATTAGCGACGCCACAGGGCCAAACAATTCATCATCATAAGCTGGCATACCGGGTTTAACGTCTTCCAAAATGGTGACTGGATAATAAAAGCCTTGTTGTTTCGGAATTTCTCCACCGAGCGTACAAGTCGCTCCAGCCTCAACGGACGCTTCAACTTGTTGGTGTAATTCATCACGTAAGTCTTTGCGCGCCATAGGGCCTAAGTCGGTGCCTTTTGCAGATGGGTCTCCGACGTTTAGCTGCTTAAACCCAGCCACAAACGCGTCTCTAAATTTATCATAAATTTCATCAACGATAATAAAGCGCTTCGCGGCAACGCAGGTTTCACCGTTGTTGACAATACGACCTTGAATACACGCCGACACCGCTTTATTAATATCAGCATCTGCCAGCACCACAAAGGCATCGTTACTGCCAAGCTCTAGGACGGTTTTTTTAGAAAGCTCAGCAGCTTGTTTGGCAACTTGTTTACCTACTTTATCGCTTCCGGTAAATGTAACACCGCGAATATGTGGGTTTTTTATCAACTCGCTTGCTGTCTCGCCGTCAATTAATAGTGACTGGTAGCAACCTTTTGGAAAGCCTGCCTCTAAATATAACTCTTCAATTAATTTAGCCATACCAAATACATTTGAGGCATGCTTCATGACCGTGGTATTGCCCGCCATCACGTTTGAAACACTGTATCTGATAACCTGATAAAGTGGAAAGTTCCAAGGTTGTATTCCTAGGATCACGCCTATTGGTTGATAAGTGATAATGGCATGTCCCTGCTCAAATACCCGATGCTCATCCTGTAATTCTTTTTCGCCATGCTCGGCGGTATATCGGCAAATTTCAGCACACAAGGAAACTTCCTGTTCACCCTGCTCCGTCACTTTGCCCATTTCCTCGGTCATCAGTGAAACTAACTTGGATTTATTTTGCTCAATTAAATCAGCAAGTCTGTTTAGCTTTTGCGCTCTTTGCGTGAATGTGGTTTTCTTCCAAAATGAATAACAGTCATTGGCTAAGTCCACCGCCTTTTGCGCCTCATCCAAACCCATTAAAGTATATTCGTTAACGGGTTGCTCTGTCGCAGGATTAATTGTGGTTACCGTGTTTGACATCATAAAGCTCCTTCGAAAAGTTTAACGGCGTAAATCAATTTGTAGATTTACAACGATAGCCTTTGAATAAGCAAGGAAGGCACCAATCTGAGAATAATGAATATCCCATTGATTATTATGAAT
>NZ_JAKEVK010000146.1:0-11611 GCF_022398435.1 Pseudoalteromonas sp. Isolate6
CTCCAACACCTAAGATATACGCATTATAAATCATGTCCTTTCCATCCTGCTTGCAATGCAATATTTTTTATATGTGATCGCATTTGTTCATTAGCAAAGCGTTGTAGTTTTAACATCAGTTCCGAGTCGGCAACAACAGCTCCCGTTGCATCATAGATTTTAGCTTTACAAATAAGATAACCGTCTCCATGGTGTGCTATTTTGCTTTTAATGGTTAGCACTTGATTAGGCGTCACAAAGCTTCTGAACTTGGCAGAGCGAACAGTCGCTAAATAAGCCATCTCTTCAAAATTTTTGCTTAGCATGTGAATATAGCCACCTGCTTGCGCCATCATTTCGATAAGGATCACGCCAGGAATAATCGGATTTCCAGGAAAGTGCCCTTCAAAGATCGGCGCCCTTTCGGGCACCTCACTTTCGCAGACGATCGCATCCAAGCTGTTATGCTCAATAATCCGATCAATAAGCTGGTTATACTCTATGTTCATGCAGGAACAGCCCCTTGCTCTTCAACCAGCTCTAGTACACTTTCAACAAAGTTACTAAGGCGGAATACGCTATCTTCAGCATTTGGAGCTTGCTCACTTGCACGGTTCATCCACTCTTCTGAAGGAATGGAAATTCCAAACTCACTTTCGATGTCAAAGATAACATTCAAAAAGTCGACACTATCTAGTCCCAAATCCGCATTTAAAATGTGATGCGGCTCTATTTTTTCAATATTTAGATCTTCCAGGTCACATTGCTCTAAAATAAGTGCTGTGATTTTTTCGTAAGCTTCGTCATAAGAGATTGAGTTGCTCATTTTGCTATCCTTTGTTTTTTATTTGAAAATATTGGGGTTAATAATTTTTTAGAGCGATAAATCGTGAATATCGTCTATTAATTGTGAAATCGGCTTATTATTAAATAGCCACTCCATCGGGATCTCTAATCCAGACTCTTTTTTGGCACGAAGAATGAACTTCATAGCCAAAACAGAATTGCCACCTGATTCACTGAAACTTTTATTCAAGTCAGCGTCATTAATCTTTAGCGTGTCGACAAATAACGTTGTTAAGTTCCCACGATCTACTGACATGTGCTTTATCCTAGTTCTTCTTCAAAAGTGACGTAGTTTGCAACGCAGCTCATTTTCTCGCATGTTTCGACAAACTCTCGCTCTGGCCTTGAGTTCTTAACAATCCCAGCACCAGCTTGCAGCCAAGAGCTGCCGTTATGATTGAATATAGAGCGCAACACTAAAGCGGCATCAAGACAACCATCTTGTTTCACCATAAACACGGAGCCACTGTACAATTTGCGTGGTTCAGGCTCAGTGACGCGGATAAAATCAACCGAATTTAACTTGTCTATTCCTGATGCGGTCACGGCAGGAAACAGCTTAATAAATGCATCCCATTTATTTTTGTCTTCACTCAGCTCGCCAACTACCATAGACGCTAAATGCTGAACGGTACCGCGCTCGACCACATGCATAAACTGATCAACAATCACGCTTTCTTTGTCACACACTGCTTCCAGCTCTTCAACGGATAGGCGCACTGACATCGCGTGCTCTGCAATTTCTTTTGGGTCACTCAAAAGATCTTGTTTCAGCATCCACGTTTCTTCTGCATTGTTACCCAGCGCTCTCGTACCAGCTAACGGTTGGGTATAAACTTTTCTGTTTACATCAACCTTAACCACCAGCTCAGGGCTGTACCCCGCTGCTGAGCAACCATCGATGTCGAACATAAATGAACGTACAGGGGTGTTATTTAGACGACCATTTACAAATGTATTTATCATGTCGACTTTATTGGCAAGGCGAACACGTCGCGAGAGGATCACTTTTTCAAATGCGCCTTGCTTAATCTTCTCAATCGCAAGCTGTACGCTGTCTTTGTACTCCTGCTCATGGCGATGTAAGTCTTCCAGCTCAATTCCTAATTTAACTGGTAGCGTCGGCTCACTGATATGTTCAGCAACATTCTCTAGTTGTACTAACCATTCATCCACCTCAGTCTGAGCGAGACCATCGACCAGCTTCACCTCAATATGCTTGTCTCTTTCCAATGTGAGTACCACTTGTGGAACAACAATACGCAGTAGTTCACTTGGCTCATCAAGTCGTTGAACCGAAATACCGTGTGTTAAATAGGCAAGCTCAAAGTTAGCGAATCCAAAACAAATTGGATTTTTAACACCGCATTGCTCTAATGCCGCTTCAATACCTGTAGACAACCCTTGGTACGAAACCGGCTGTAATGCCCCTTGTTTACCAGCGAGCAATTGACCATTTGCATCAAGTGACACTTCGTAGACACAACCTAAGCCAACTTGCCAAGTGCCATTGTCTTCATAAATAAAAAGCTCTTTTTGCTGCAGGCCACTTTTTCGGATCCCTTTTATCCACTGTGAAGCGTCTATGCCACCAGCTATTTCGTATTGTAAATATCCTTTATTCACGCTCTATTCCTCGTAGAGTTTGATGAGTTGATGCTTGTCCGTTTTACCTATGGGAGTAAGCGGTAATTGATTAATTAGTTTTATTTCATCCGGCAGTTTGTAGGCAGGAAGATTGTGTTCATGTAACCGAGCACGTACTTTACTTTCGTCGAGCTCTGACTGCTTCACGACAAATAACACGGTTTTTTCGCCTTGTTCAGTACAAGGCACAGCAACTAAACAACTGTGAATTATCTTATTCCCTTCAAGGAGCACATCTTCCACATCAGCTGGTGAAAATTTCTCGCCAAAACGATTGATCTGCTCTTTTGCTCTTCCCATAATTTGAATACAGCCATCCGCTCTTCTTTTTGCGAGATCTCCTGTGATAAACCAACCGTCAGCAGTAAAGTCTTTGTGATTTGCTTGCTCATTAAAGAGGTAGCCATGAATGGTGTAAGGGCCTTTAGTGATCAGTTCACCTACTTCACCAGGTAATACATCTTGCAAGCTAGAAGATACGATGCGAACCTTATCCTCTGGGCTGGCTGGAGAGCCTTGCGAGTGAATAATTTGCTCTAACGAATCACCTTTCTTAGAACAGCAAAGCAAACCTTCAGACATGCCAAACACTTGTTGTAATTCACACTGCAATTCATCAATTACGCTTTTGGCTTTATCTGGAGCAAAATACGCCCCCCCAACTTGAATTTGACGTAACGAAGAAAACTCACTAACCGCTAGCTTTTTAGATTCAACAAACATATCCGCTAGCGAAGGCACTAACGCGGTATGTGTGATTGAGTTGCTTTCTACAATCGTAATAAGGGACAAGATATTATTGGCATCTCCCAAATACGCAGCTCCCCCATTAGCAAGCACCCCCAACACACCAGGACATCCTAGGGCAAAATTGTGTGCAACAGGGAGCGCAGCCAGATACCTTACGGTTTCGTCTAAGTGGCAGTGGGCAGACATCATTTCAATGTTATAGATATAGTCACTATGCGTTCGTGGTATTAATTTAGAACGACCAGTAGTCCCACCCGATAGAAGAATAAAAGCGACTTCCTCGGGCTCACTGTATTCGCAGCACTTGAGTATCTCTTCAAAGCATTGCTCAGGTTGAGGCAACAAAGTATGAACTGCTGTTTTCGTTAGCGGTTTCGCCGGCATGCAGTCAAGAAATATGTTTTGGATCTGCTCCGACTTATCAAGCCAATCAAGAATAAGTTGTTCTGTAGGCTCATCCGCATAATGACCTATGTAAGCAACAGAACTCGAATCTTGGATCACCCCACTGACTTCATTTACACTGTGCGCAGGCAACGCCAAAACAGGAATAGCGCCAATACGTATTAATGCAAAAAAGCTGATGAAAAACTCCACCCGGTTACGTAACCTTATGGTGACCCGCGCATCTTTTGAAATACCCAATGCGGCAAAATAGCCGGCATTTGCTGTTATCTTTGATGCTAATTGCGAATAGGTGACACGATGAGCTTCATCTTGTAATGCAAGACGATCGCCATGCAATGCACAAGACTCCAGTAACCAATCACACAGCGTTTCTCTCTTCCAGTTACTAAGCTCTGCTCGTTGTTTTAAAGCGCTTGAGGAAATTGGCGGATACATTAGCCGAGCTCCTTAAGTTCTTGATTAAAGTTACGGCTAAACTCAGCAAGTTCAGATTCAAATAACGATACTCTAAAGCGTATTTCATCAGTTTGATTACGACTTGGTAGTATTGAAATAAACCGCATATATTCTTCATTCGGTGTGTCAAAACTCACCGGTCCTCCCGCACCAAAATCAAACATGTCATAGCTGATATGCATGAGGTTATTACACATAATGGCGGGTTCGTAGATGGCGTCAAAAACGGGTCGTATCGCAAACTGTTTATAGTTTTTGTTCGTAATGTGCTTATCAAACCAAGCAAACTCTTGCTCTATCCTTTGCGCATGCTCCACCATTGAAAATACCGATGTACGTATTTTTTTGGCGATATCAATGGAGGTTATAGAACGAAGCTCAGTGCTCGTTAACTCTGTCTTTGGATAGTAAAGGTGGTTGCCAAGCGGTTTATCAATGTCGGTAAATTGTCGAATGTCATATACCGTATATAAGCTAGTCACCTCTGAATTTGATGTACGGCTTAACATTGCATGATGCGCACTTTTCCACGCCAGAGCATATAAATAATCAGAAAGTGGGACGCCATGCGGTGTAATATAAGTCAGCAAGTTGTCTAGCGTTTTACCGCCAAAAGTAAATTCAGCGGTGGCGATCGCACTCTCACCTTGTCTTGCATCTGATGCAAGTGAAACTTGGCGAATGCTATCGTGGTACTCGCCTTGGTGTTCATCATTATTCGGTAGCGGATCCTTTGCTTGATAACAACCGACTACCTCTTCGCGATAGGCTGCAACAACAGCCGCAAGAAAATCAAAAAAGGCCCCGCCATCCGCAATCGCATGCCATACGCTCAGACCTAATACGGTGTGATCATCATAATTTGTCTGCTTTACGGCAAACAAAGGGACCTTTAAACTTGTTGCTGAAAACTTATGCTTTCTGCGTTTTGAGTTGTCAGGCAAATACATCTGCCAATCTTGCTCTGTTATGCCTCCCTCATCAGCAAAACGTTTATCTACTCGTTGAAAGCTGAAGCTGATCCCTTTAAAACAATCGATATACACATTTTGATCTTGCTCTACCCCACTGACCTTACGGCCAGAAAAATATGGATAGCGTTCAACAGCCTGCGACAAGGCACTAAACAACTTTGCGTCATCCAAAGGGTAGTCGTATTCAAGCACATAATCCGTCCACGTATCGAGTAGCAGATCAACCCCGCCTAGTGCACAAGGTGGTGGTGGAGATACTGGCGAAATTAGTTTTTCATATTGCATGTTATGTCCCTTAAATTCCTATTGCAGAGATTTATGAACGTTTATATTTTGAAAATACAAGGGACACGTTTTGCCCACCGAAACCAAACGAGTTTGACAAAATATGATTTACAGGGCGTTGACGTACTAATTCAGGCGTAACCACGACAATGTTGTCATGCTCACAGGTACCGTCGTAGTTAATTGTCGGTGGGACAACATCTTCTATAATACTTTTCACACTAAAGACATTTTGCACGATCCCAGAGGCATTCAAGCAATGGCCTGTCATTGACTTTATTGACGTCACGGGTATCGACATGCCTTGAAACAGGTCGCTCAATGTGTCCGATTCAAGCTTGTCATTTTCAGGAGTACTGGTGCCATGCGCATTCACAAAAGTAATGTCTTTCAATTCAAGCTCAGCTGCTTTAACTGCGCTGCTCATTGCACTTAGGATCTTATGCCCTTTGGGGTTACTTCTCGTTCTGTGATAGTTGTCAGTGGTACTTGCACAACCTGCAAGCTCAGCATAAATATTGTGGCCATGTTGTATCGCGTAAGCCTCACTTTCGAGAATTATTGCTCCTGCCCCCTCTCCTATCACAAAGCCATCGCGACTCGCGCTAAATGGTCTTGATGCAGTTTCTGGCGAGTCATTACGTGTCGATAACGCTGATAAGTTGGAGAACTTTGTGATTGTTTCTCTGGACACAGAGCAATCAGAAGCGATAACTAAGATACGATTTGCAAGTCCAGACTGAATGGCATTAAAAGCCATTTGTAATGTTGAAGCCGATGATGCACAGGCAGTAGAAACCAAAGTGGGATAATCTTTAACCTGATATTTTTCTGCAATTCGCGCCGCAAGATTTGACTCGTAGAAGAAGGTCGTAAAGTGATCTTCAATACCTGAGTCCGCATTTTCCTTGGCGAAACGCGGTTCAATATCATACAAACCGTTAGGCAAACTATAATAGCAGCGGTCAAAACCTTCATCGTCTGCGGCAATCGCCTCATCGACTACTTTCTCTAGTAACTGCTCTAAAATCCCTCGAGGTGTTCCAAAGGTGCCATTATCTCGATAATAAGCAGCAATATGTGTTTTCATACCTGTTGTATCAAAGCGATCGATTGCCTTGACCGCTGATACTCCAGCGTCAAGTTGTTGCCAACAGTGTTCTACCGTATGACCTAACCCTGTAGACACACCCATTCCAGTAATTACAACTTTATTTTTCATTTGTTATTCCTGATTTCGATTTTAAAAATAAAATGAAACGCCATTCCTTGTTGTGCTCTTTTGTTTATTTTCCGCTCAAGAATGCCATCAATGCCTCTGGCGTTTTCAAGCGATAGAAGTCATTAACATCAATTGCAATATTCAGCCGTTTTCTTAAATTTCTTACCAATAGCATCGCAAGTACACTGCTGCCTCCGGCATGAAAGAAATCATCAGCCATCATGAAGTTAGGCTGCCCTAACATTTCACGGAAGAGGTGTAACAACTGCTCATTAATACCTGTAGGTAATTTGGAAGTAGCCGCTGACGAAGTAGAAAATAAGGATTTTATTTTTTCGCGATCAACTTTTTGGTTGATATTCAGAGGCAGTGTGGTTGAGACAAGTATTTGGGTAGGGATCATATAACTGGGTAGGTGCGCACTAAGCTCGCTTCTCACCTCCTCGCTACTCAGCGTTTCATCTTCTACCTGAACGAACAGTGCCAGTTGTTTTTTGCTCTCGTCTGTCGTTGATGAAAGTACAAAACATTGAGCATATTTCACTTGTGCTAGTGCAGCTGTGACAGCCTCTATCTCGGCCAACTCAATGCGATAGCCGTTCAGCTTAACCAACCCCTGACGACGTCCCCGGTAATGGATCACACCTTGCGCATTTTTAATTGCCAGATCACCTGTCTTGTATAGTTTCTCCGATAAGTTATCGAATTTATTTGGGACAAAAACTTCAGCTGTTTTTGCAGCGTCGTGTAAATAACCTTTTGCAACCGCTACGCCCGTTACCCAAATTTCCCCTTCTTCACCGTACGGCACAACTTGTCCTTGCTCATTGACAATGTAAATGCCAACACAATTTATTGCTTCTCCAATCGCGGGGACATCTTGTTCATCCGATAAAGGAGATAAGCATGAGTATTGAGTCACAACATGTGTTTCTGACGGGCCATATTGGTTCACCAATCGTGTTTGGAGACCTGCAAATAAGGCTCTGATCTCAGGTGTAATAAGCAGCTTTTCACCAGCGACTATCACCACCTGCAGAGTTACAGGGCGAAGTTCAGGGCAAAGTTTTGCTTCTTCAGCTAGGGCTTGAAGAACTGGAGACGGCATGAAAATACGTTCGATACTCTGCTGACATAACTTTCTCAACAAAGCCTTGGGATCACGAACGTCTTCCTTTGTGGTGATCACAAGCTCTGCGCCGCTATAAAAACACGTCAATATTTCTTGTACAGCAACATCAAAACTAATCGAAGTAAATTGAATTGTACGGTATGACTTGCCAATTTCGGGTTCCAATTCTTGCTGGACCTGAAGCAGATTTGCAATCGCGGAATGCGTCATCTCGACCCCTTTAGGTTTTCCTGTCGAGCCTGATGTGTAAATAATGTAAGCGGTGTCTGTAGGATAGTTTGCCCCACATGTTCCCTTTGCCACGCGTGCAATTAAAAGAGGCGAATCATCTGTTAGCCAGCTATCCAAATAAATAAAATTTGCATCGTAATCTAAATTTTCAGCGATCTGACGCGTCGTTAAGATAGCTGCTGGCTGACTTTGAGCTAACATATAGTCGACGCGTTTAGCAGGCAAATCAGGATCGATGGGAATGTAGGGAATGCGAGCACCAAAACAAGCATTTACCGATGCTGCTAACGCCATAGACCGAGGCAAACAAATAGCAACCGCTTGAGATGCTGAAATCGCATTATTCAATACCGCAACCAGTTGCGCTGTCTTATCGCACAGCTGGGCATATGTTAGGCTATGGTTATCATCGCGTATGGCACACGAATTCATCACTCGCTCTGAGTGACTGAAAGATAAGTCCGTCATTTAGAACCTTCCTTAGACTAGGTAAATTAACGATCAGCGCGACAAGTAAGTTTGGTAATTACCTTCTCGACAGCTTCTTTAAATGGCGGATTTTTGCGTCCAAGTAGGCGATTCATATCTACCGTATACTTAGTTCCAATGAGTCGTTCAGTGGATTCTGGAAGCATTGAAGTCAACTTATCAGCCACCGACGCGGATCTATCAAAATAGACCGTCCTCTTTTGCTTTCGTATGCCGTCTAAAATTTGTGGAAGAACTTGTTCTACCGACAGCAATGCATCATTCCCATAAGCGTTGGTCGCCATCGACATCGGCGTTGCAACAAGCGGTAGGTTGAGATCGGTCACTCTTATATTGTTTCCCATATTCTCAACAGACAGAGTACCCATATACGCTTTAAGTGCCTGTTTACTTGCCGCATAACACGCAAACATTGGAGAAGGATAGTTGGTTACAATAGACTGAGAATTAACAATTTGCCCCCCGCCTTGCTCTATCATTTGAGCAAGAAATAGTTGGGTCATTTCAACCGCAGCGATGTAATTGACTTGCGCTGTTCTGTCTGCATCGTGGGCTTGTACACTGGACATGGAAAGGACGCTTTTTCTCAGTGACATACCAGCATTATTAATGACAATATCAATACCATGGAATTGCTGCATCGTCTTTTCGTAAATGTCTTTTCGTGCACTTTCGTCACAGATGTCAGCCTGAATAAAGAGGCACTTAGTGTTTTTTCTCAGCATATTCATGCTTTTCTTATCAAACTCTCGTCGTCCAATAAGTACTAAGTGTGCGCCAAGCTCACTTAACTTCATTGCCAAGCTCAAGCCAATTCCAGATGTGGCGCCTGTAATTAATATGCGCTTGCCGCGATAAAACGCCTTATTGCTTTCAGTTGGCGTTTTAAGGGGTAAACAGAGTTTAAATAACAACTTAAAGGTATTAATCCAAACTCGCTTAACACTGATTTGGTGTTCGAGTGCATGCTTCAAGCGTTCAGTGACAACCGCAATTTCAGACTCAGTCATGTCTCGCGGCATATTGAGTCGAGACATAAAAATAAGTAAGTTCGCATGCGTGATCAGCATATTAGAAACCACTGGCTCAAACAGCATTTTGCGCGCTTTTGCTGAAGGAAAATACGTTTGATTCAGCACCAGCTTAATCAGCCCCCCTTCCCCTCTCA
Organism: Pseudoalteromonas sp. Isolate6; assembly: GCF_022398435.1. Lineage (NCBI taxonomy): Bacteria > Pseudomonadati > Pseudomonadota > Gammaproteobacteria > Alteromonadales > Pseudoalteromonadaceae > Pseudoalteromonas > Pseudoalteromonas sp. Isolate6. Next base: position 9,588 of record NZ_JAKEVK010000146.1, read on the forward strand.
CAGCAGAAAATACCTTCGACTTAGAGATTGCAGTTTCTAATCCCGTACGAAATTGAGCATAAGTTTGTGTGATTTGAGATTCGTTTAGGCGTGAAGATAAGTCCTCAAGTCCTTGGTACGCAATATGAGATCCTAGTTGGTTAACATAGCGGGATGCGAGTTTGTTATAGAGCTCTGGTTGATTCTGCTGCGCTGATGCCGCAACCGATTGGCTCAAAAGAGTCATTCCAATTGGGAAAAACATATCGCTTAGTGATTTAGCCAAGGTGACAATATCTGGCTTGTTAATTTTGCCCTGATAGGACAAAAAGCGCCCCGTTCGCCACACTCCTGCGAGGACATCGTCAGTTCCAACTAGATATCCATTCGTTTCACGATAGGAGTCAACGATATCTAAAATGTCCTGCGGGATCGGCAAACAATCAAACCCTTGTACGACCTCAAACCAAACCAAACAGATATTGCCTTTACTCAATACTTTTACCAGCTGCTCAACGGCATCACTAGCATGAGGGTCAACATAGATGACATTATCACTATAAGGAGCAAATACGGTACTATCAGCCCAAGTCGCAGCGGATGCATACTGACTTAAGCTCATCGATAACAGAGTTTTTCCACTGTAGTTTTTATTGAAGGTAACAATATATTGTTTGTTTGGATTAGCCATTCGAGCAGCTAAAATGGCATTATCAACAGCACTTGCACCACTCACCGAGGGTAGTGCCACATTGAAGCCTGTAAGCTCAGATATTTTCTTACATAGTAACGCCCAATAATCTTTATCTTGACTGTGCGACTGCAATACGTGAGTCGCGATGGCATCATGGTTGTGACCTCGTAAACTGCACCCATAATTACCAGTACAGTCTAGAATATCCTCACCGCTATTAAGCTTTAAAGTCAGTCTTTTCGCCGATTTAACGTTAACATCCAAGCCGAGTAAACGATATAACTTCGTGCCCTGAGGGTTGATATACCTAGCCGTTGCCGCCAAGCGACTTTCAAAATCAGTCTCAATTTGATCTAGTTTATAACGTAACGCCTCAGATAGCCTTCCGGCTTTTTTTAAGCGCTCAATTGCAAAAGACAAGATTAAATTATTGCCGCCAAACGTCGAGGAATGCAAAAAACACATCTGAGGGTCATCCCAAGGTTTATACATTTCTGACGACATAATGAGCGCTCCAAATGGCGCTTGATAGTCGACGGCTGACTCACCTAATAAAATAAAGTCAGGTTCAACTTGCTTGGACAGCAATAGCTGCGCCTTTAGCTCAATACGCGATTCATCCAAACCAAACGCGATATTGTTTTTTTTACAAACACTTCTTAATTTATTGAGACGACGTTTTTCAGCTTTAACTTCATCGCTTGAAGTTACCGGTTCAGCTTGAACTACCACGCTATGTACTTCGTCAGATAAAGACGCGTTTAACAGCGCTTCAATGGAGTCGTAAAAGGTGATACCAGTGGTAAATTCACAATCCCCCCCCAACCCAGCATGAAGCCACTTTTGGAAGAAATGATAGTCACCGAGGAAAGCGATTTTTTTTAAGGTGGGTTTACGGCTGTTTTCATAAGCTTTGTGACGACACAGCTTGATTGCAGCGTGTATAGCCTCATCATATGAGTTGTTGAAAAAGGTTTTGTAATCCTCTTTGATTATAGAAGATTGTAATAGGTCTGAGTAGACTTTTGCTAACTGAGCTAAACTTTCCGACACAAATAAGCTGACAATGAGCATACTTACGCGCTCTGATTGATGAAATGTTAGCGCATGCTCTAAAAACTCGCTTGATGTACACGCATACACCGATGCGTTAACTGGTGAAACCTCTATCTCCCGCTTATGAATACTATTCACAGCAACGTCCTTTTATAAAACAACAAAGATGACAGCGCTCACAAGCTGTCCCCGTAAACGCAAAGCAGGCAAGAATATACAACCTAAAAAACACTAGCGCAACTTTGCATTTACATAAAAAACATTACATAAACTAAATAAACAAATTGCATACAAA
>NZ_JAKEVK010000147.1:0-11577 GCF_022398435.1 Pseudoalteromonas sp. Isolate6
GAGTAAATATGCCAATYTAATCCCTAACCTATCTTTAAAATCATTATGTTGTATCAAAACATGTAGTAACTACTCGGTAATTCTTTCTGGCTAGTGCTTCATTTATTCAATCTTAGAATCCACGGAAATCGGAATTATCCATAAAATTCAATAGATTAAAAAACTCTTTCTGTCGGTATAACACTTGCAGTTTGAATAATTACAAGCTGCAACGAATTTAGGAGGAGTAATGGGTAATCTTGAAATATTATCCTATGCAGATCATAGAGTTGGGGCTGTTCTAACAGGGAGAGTAGCCGCAGAAAAATTGCAAAATGAATTGCTAAATAGTCACCTTGTTCAGCATGAGCATCTAGAATTGGTCAATCCGAATGATAAGAATGCTGACAAAAAGCTTGAATCTAAAAGCGAAAGTCGTCTTGCCAAAAATATGCTCAATTGGCATTTGTACCTTGGCAGTATGGGGGTGATATTAGGCTTTCTCATCGCCGGACTGTTAGTGAGCTACGGCCCCGCTTTTACACAAGCGAATCCTTATTTGACGTTTATCGCTTTACTAAGCCCCGGCTTATTTATAGGGCTATTTGCTTCAGGCCTTATTTCTTTGCGTCCAGATAAAGATGCATTTAATCAAGCAGTAATGAATAAAATCGCAGAGGGCAAATGGCTGCTCATCATCAAAACGAATAATGAAGCGCACCGGAGCAAGCTCATATCGTTTTTCAAAAACACTACCAAAGCAGACGTTTTAAACTAAAACAAGAGGTAACCTACATGGAAATTTTTAATGCAATAAAGCAAGATCATGATCATCAACGCGCCCTTTTGAATATGTTGGCTGACACTTCTGGTGATTCAAAAGTCCGTGAAAAGTACTATAAAGAGTTGAAAGACGCGCTAGAAGCGCATGCCATCGCAGAAGAAAGGTACTTTTACGCCCCGTTAATGGAAAGCGACATGACGATCGAAGACTCTCGCCACGGTATCGCCGAGCATCATGAGATTGATGAGTTAATTGAAGCACTGGATAAGACGGAGTTTTCCGATCCTAGTTGGCTAACTAAATTGAAAAAACTCAAAGACAAAGTTGAGCATCACTTAGCTGACGAAGAGCAAGCATTTTTCCAACGTGCAGGTAAGGTACTTGATAAAAGTGAAAAGTCGCAGCTTGCAGATGAGTATCAAAAAGAGATGGAAGAGCAGCTATAGCTTTCTATGCCCACAACATGTTGTGGGCATTTACTTTGCTAGATTTTGGTAACCGATACCATCACAGCAATTTACCAATTAATACCACTCCAAGCATGAGCAGTAGTCCGTTCATCACCAGCAAAAATTGCTTTTTAGGCAAGCGTTTCGCAAGGTACACGCCGAGTCTATTACCGAGCAATGCTAAAGGTGTAAAACAAATAGCAAGCAGCACATGTTGCCACTGTAACAACCCAGTTGCAGAGAAGGTCGCCAACTTAATCACATTCATCAGTGCAAATAGTACCGCAACCGTTGCGATATAAGCCGTTGGCTCCAATTTTCGAGCGTTAAAATACACCATAAGTGGTGGGCCGCCAGCATGAATTAAGGTGGTGGAGATACCAGCTGCTGTAGAGGTGCTCGCGGCCAGTAACCTTAAGTGCCCAACACTTTCAGGTGTATTTTTAATAAGTAGGCTTTTAAGCGCAAATATTATGCTCATCGCTGCAATCACAACCGTCAGCCAAAATTCACTGACGCCCTGAAGAAAAAGCGTTGCTAAAGCTATCCCGACTAGCGTACCTGGCAATAACCGCTTTAGTTCCGTCATGTTCCATAACCGCCAGTAACTCTTCAGACTAAAAACATCCGCCACGATAAGTAGCGGAAGCATCAACGCAATGGCGTCCCTAGGATTCAACACCATCATCAAAATTGGAACAGAAAACGCCCCTAATGCGCCTGCAAAGCCAGACTTTGAAATACCACTTAGCAGAACGACAAGGGCAATTACTGCAAGTTGAATTGGTTCTGTCATTCTTCAATTCCTTTAATTTGAGGCGCTGAATTTATTAATTAAGTAATAAAAACCACAGCGCTTCAACATCTGTTACTGCAGCAACCTGCATGTTGTCACCGGCATTCAGGCCGATACCGTCTCCTTGCTGAAATGCTTCACTATCGAGCGTCACTTCGCCGCCAACAATGTGCAAATAGGCTTTTTGCGTGTGCGCATTCAGTTGAATCTGTTGACCTTGATGTAGCTGCAAACGGTGTATTTCAGCTTCAGCATTGATACTCAGAGTGCCCCCCACGCCTGTAGGCGTAACAATTGGCGTAAGTGCACTACTCTGTTTAATTTGAATTTGTTCATAACTCGGCGTTATGCCTTTAAGCTTTGGCTCTATCCAAATTTGTAAAAAATGGGCAGGCGCTGTCTTTGAAGCATTATATTCTGAATGAAGAATGCCACTACCTGCGCTCATTCTCTGAACTTCACCTGCCGCCACAGTAAACTGATTGCCCATACTATCTTGATGTGCTAATTCACCGTCAATGACATAGGAAATAATTTCCATATCTCGGTGACCATGAGTATCAAAGCCATGACCACCAAGTACGGTATCATCATTGATCACCCTAAGATTACCAAATCCCATGTGGGCGGGATCATAATATCGACCAAATGAGAAACTATGTTGGCTTTGTAACCAACCAAAATCTGCTTTACCTCTATCTTGTGCTTTTCGAATATATCGCATGTTTCGCTCCAAACGCATGTTGATGATCTCAGTCTATTGCCTGTTTGAAACGGATAAAATTTGATAATTTAACATCAACCATTCTACTCAATAGAATCTTCCAGCTGCATGCACTGATATCTTAATTCACCAATAAATGCGCGCGCGGCGGGCCCAAGCCTGTCACCATCTTTAAAAATGAGATGAAGCTGTGCTTTACGCTGACTATGTTGTGATAGTGGTAGCGGTTTCAAAACGCCAGAGTCTAGTTGCGTTTTGATAGCCGGAATGGGCAACCAAGCAAATCCTAAGCCTTGCGCTATCATATCTATCGAGGTTGTCATATGGCTCACCGTCCAACGTTGATGCGCCCCCAACCAACCTTCATCTTTTTTACGCGAGATTGCAGAGTCTCTTACTACGATTTGACGATGGGACTTTAAGTCCTCGAATGTAAGCGCGCGACCAAATTGGTGTAATGCGTGATTGGGATTTGCCACTGCAATAAACTCGATTTGGCACAACTCTTCACTGAACCCGTCTTGCAAAGTCACAGGAGAAATGGCGATGTCTACGTCAGTATTTTGCAAAAGTTCAGATGCACCCGTTAATACAGACTCAACTAACTCGACACGCAGCAAGGGATATTGTGCAGATGTATTTTCTAGCACTTTATAGAGCACCTGCTGTGGAAAAATTTCATCGACCGCTATGCGCAGTTGACTCTCGACTCCCTCGCCCAGCGTCTGACCAACCGCTTCCACTTTTGCCGCTTCTTCCAATAGATAATTGGCACGGCGCAGCATCATTTCGCCCGCTTCGGTCAACAAGGTCTTTCGCCCTTCGACTCTAAAAAGCTTAACACCAAGGCCCTCTTCAATTTTATGGACCGCAGTGTGGATACTTGACTGGCTTTTATGTACTTCTTTGGCAGCTTGATTAAAACCACCATATTCGACAACGGCTCTAAACATGCGCCATTGCTCTAATGTCACTCTCAACATACTGATCTAACCCAATATTTATACGCTATCGTTCAATAGCTGATGGTTTATCTTCACAATTTTCACCATGGCAGGTATTAAGATCTTCTTGTGCTTTTTCGTCCGCCTGCAGCACTTGTTTGAGGTCTGCCATACGCTGACGAATCGCAATACCATAACTTTCATCGTCTCCCCACACATCAGCGAGCATATGCATAGATTCAACATCGTGTTTGGTAAAGAGGTGGCCCGCTCGTGCAACATCTTCTTCACTATGACCCAATAACTTGAGCGCCTGTTCACCTAACTTCACAGCAGAGACAAAGGTCTCTCGCTCAAACGCTGTGACACCCAACTTTATCAATTGGTAGGCATGACGACGGTCAGTCGCACGAACCACGAGTTTTAGATGAGGGAAGTGTTGTTGCGCCAACCTGACGATTTCGAGGGTTTTATCTGGTTCATCAATCGCCACAACCAGCATTTGCGCCTCGTGAGCCCCTGCGGCTTCAAGCAAATCTAATCGTGCACCATCGCCATAAAACACTTGATTGCCAAAGCGACGTAGTAGCTCAATTTGACTTGGACTGTGATCCAAAATCGACAAATGATAGCCCTGCGCGTGGAGCAAACGTCCTATCACTTGACCAAAACGCCCATAGCCGATCACTATGACGTTTTGTGTTGCTTCCATCGTCTCTAAGCTATCTTCTTCATGAGTAGTATTGGCCTGACGTTCAACAATTTTGTCATAAAGAATAAAAATGAGGGGCGATCCGAGCATAGATACCGCAACAACCAACGTAACTAACGCGGCTTGATCTGGGGTTAAGATTGCTAAACTGCCAGTAACCGAAAGTAGTACAAACGCGAACTCTCCGCCTTGACACAGGGCAGCAGTAAATAACCATGTCGCTCGCTGGTGCAGTGAAAACGCCATCGCCAACAAATATAAAATAACTGCCTTTAACCCCATTAACAGCAGCACTGAAGCCAAAATAAATGACCACTTTTCAGCTAATAAAGCAAAATCAATTGATGCGCCGACTGTGATGAAAAATAGCCCAAGTAACAGCCCTTTAAACGGCTCGATATCGGCTTCTAATTCATGGCGAAATTCACTTTCCGCGAGGACGACACCCGCGAGAAATGTTCCAAGCGCAGGAGATAAACCAATACTTTGCATCAATAACGCAGTTGCGATAACGATAAATAGCGCCACCACGGTAAATAATTCGCGCATTCGAGTGCTGGCGATATATCTAAATAACGGTGCAGCGACATAGTGCCCAGCAGCGATAATAGCTAAAATGACAAAAACAGAAATAGCCACTTGAAGGTAAGTCGGAAAAGCGTGTAATAAATTTCCGTGACCATCACTCACAGCCAAATCACTAAATGCTAACAACGGCATAATCGCGAGAATGGGGATCACGGCTATATCTTGAAATAACAACACCGAAAACGCATTTTGACCGCCAGATTGTTTAATCAAGCCTTTTTCATTTAAGGTTTGCAGTGCAATGGCGGTAGAAGACAGTGCCAACATTAATGCAATGGCTAATGATTGCTGCCACAAAAAGCCAAGCGCTAAATCAATCGCGAAATAGAGTACAGCCGTTGTTATAACCACTTGTAAACCACCTAGACCAACTATAGAGCGACGCATCGTCCATAGCCTTTTCGGTTGTAACTCCAGTCCAACTAAGAATAGCATCATCACTACACCAAACTCGGCAAAGTGCATGACGTCGGTTTGCTCCCCCACAAGATGAAGAAGGTGAGGACCAATTAAGATCCCTGCCAATAAATATCCAAGCACAGAGCCAAGCCCTAGCCGTTTAGCGATTGGCACCGCAAATATCGCAGCAGCCAAATAGATAGTCGCGAGCAGTAACATAATAAAAAACACCTGTTGTTGTTATCGTCTTTATTATGTTCAGGGTAAATGAATTTATCCAGTATTCGTTCTAAAAAACAAAATATAAATGAGTAAAAAACCTGAAATTAATCTTGTAAATCCGAATATATAGTGGGATGGCAGATCTGCATCAAAATACTTGGATCTGGCACCGCTACAAAGCCAAATTTTTCATATAAAGTATGCGCATCAAGAGTCGCCAACATAAAGCGTCTCAGACCTTGTAGCTCTGGATGTTCAACCACAGCTTGAACAATCGCTTTGCCTACCCCTTTACCTCTAGCACTTTCATCAACTATCACGTCGGCAAGATAGGCAAAGGTGGCATAGTCAGTTATCACGCGACAAAAGCCTTGAAACTCGCCTTTGTCATCCAAATAAATGAAACTCAGGCTATTTTGAATGGCTTTTTCTAGCAAAGCTTTAGGCATCTGTTTTGCCCAATATGAATTTGAGAGTAGCGCATGAATAGTATCAAGGTGGCGCAAAATAAGAGAAGTATCATTGGTTATCATTATTGTCCCTGTTAACAGCAAAATAGAACTAAAAATTAAGCGATTTTTAGCGAGAAGCAAAGTGAAATTTTCACAGTCATAAATCTTTCATTATTGCGTCACCCTTCCGTCAATAACACAGCGTAGTCTGCTCTGTGAAGACTCCCCTTGATTGATTTAGAGTTGTTGGCAGTGTTGACTCAGTTGACACTGCTTTTTTTTGCTTGATACCAAACATAAAAAACGGCGCTCTAAGCGCCGGGAACCAAGCTTTTAATAACTAACCTAAGTTTATTTGATAGGTTGGCGGTTGATTGAGTCTATTACCAAGTCGAGACAACCCTTTCCACCACGCAAATCCAAACAACAACATCGCTACAATCCAAAGCGAAGCACTCGTTGGCGAGGTGCTTAACTGGCTAGCTTGGTAGACTAAAGTCGCCATGATATAAGCAATTGAGGTCGTCCAGCCAATAACAAGCCACATCCACTTACCGCCTGATTCACGTTTAATTGCACCTAATACCGCTACACAAGGAGTATAGAGCAAGATAAAGACAAGATAACTAAATGCACCGATTTGACCATTAAATTTCGCGGCCATTGCGGTGAGTAGCGCAGTACCACTTTCTGCGCCAGACTCTAATTCGTTAAGTCCCAACGGATCACCAAGGTTTGCAATAAGATCTTTACTATTGTCCACTATCGTCATCAGCGCTTCTTTTAACGCAGCCAACAATGAAAACTCTCCCCCTTCATCTGCAGCACCGGTGTAAAGCGCATCTAAAGTGCCAACGATAGCTTCTTTGGCGAACATACCAGTCACAACACCAACTGTAGCAGGCCAGTTTTCCTCTTTTAACCCAATCGGCTCAAAGATTGGAGTGACCACTTGTGCAGCCTTAGCCAAAAGTGATTTATCTGTATTCTCATTGCCAAACGAACCGTCGGTACCAATCGAGTTTAATGCACTGAGTAAAATAACCACCATGACAATTGTTTTGCCAGCACGTTTGATAAAGCCGCTCAGGCGCTGCCAAGTAGTGATGAAAATATTGCGCCAAATTGGCATATGATACGCGGGCATCTCGGTAAACGAGGGTAATTTTTGCGTTTTGAATACTTGCTTTCTAAATAAAAAGCCAGAGCCTACCGCAACCACTATGCCAAGCAAATACAGGCCAAAAACAACATTAGCTCCGTTCGTTGGAAAGAAAGCCGCAGCAAATAACGCATATACCGTCAAACGCGCGCCGCAAGACATAAATGGCGCCATAATAATTGTCAGTAATCTATCTGACTCTCGGCCCATCGTTCTTGACGCCATAACCGCAGGCACATTACAGCCGAATCCAACAATCAAAGGAACAAAAGCATTGCCAGGTAGACCAATAGATGACATCAAACGGTCAATCACAAACGCGGCCCGAGAAAGATATCCACTGTCTTCCAAAATGGATAAACACAGATACAGCACAGCAATAACAGGGATGAAGGTCGCCACCAATTGAATACCTGCGCCAAAACCATCAGCCAATAACACACCCAGCCATTGAGGTGCGCCAATATCTGCCAGCAGGATCTTTACACCATCGATGAGTAAGGCACCCACGGCGATGTCAAAAAAGTCGATAAATACAGCACCAACATTAACCGCAATAGTAAACATTAAATACATCATGGCTAAGAAAATAGGCACACCAAGCCAACGATTGAGCACGATTTTATCAAGTGTTTCTGTCGTATCTGCACGTTTTGGCGTAATGATACTTACGCCATCAGCCAATTTTTTTACTGCTTGGTGACGGGCGACCGCTTTTTCGAGGGGATCACTGCTGGTGCTTTCGACATTTGCAGCCACAGGAGTTTTAGGAAAACGAGTGATCTGCGCGAGTTGTTCCAACAACGCTTCTTGTCCTGTACCTTTAGCGCCGTGGAAAGGCACTACAGGTAATCCTAACTGTTCAGAGAGTCTTTTTAAATCTAGCGTTCTCCCGCGCTGAGTTGCAACATCAACCATATTTGCAACAACGAGAATTGGTTTACCTAACTCTTTCAGTTGGGAAGTTAATACTAGATTTCGCTGTAAGTTAGCGGCATCCACGATGTTAATGATGACATCAGCTTCATTTTGCTTTAGGAAGTCACACGCGATTTGCTCATCTTGGCTTGGCTCAATTTGCTCCATGCTATAGAGACCGGGTAAATCTACCAATTCTACGTTTGTGTTTTCTAAAGCAAAATAGCCGAATTTTTTCTCGACAGTTACCCCTGGCCAATTCCCTACTTTTTGTTTAGAGCCGGTCAGGCGATTAAATAATGTGGTTTTCCCGCAGTTCGGGTTGCCCACTAACGCAATTTTCATACGTGAGCCCTTTATAACTATAAAACTTCAATTTCAACGAACTGTGCGTCGGCCTTACGCACGCTCACAAAGGTATCGCCAATTTTCACTTGTATCGGGCATCCAAGTGGTGCGACGTTAATGACTTTTATTTGCTCACCGGGAATAATTCCAAGTGCCATTATTCGACTTAATAACGCAGTATCTGGATGGGTAAGAGAAGTGATGGTTGCTGCGCTATTTTTGGAAAGTTTATCTAATGTCATTGATTATGAGAACAATTTGCAATAAAAGTATGGCGCATCATACCCCATCAGCTATTTTCTTTAAACCAGATTGAGATAATAAACTATTATTACACGCCGAATGAAGGTGCCTGCGCACCTCAATATCAGCATAGACATAACCTCAAAATGACATAGAAGCGGCCGAACTTTTAATAAAGCTCAATTAAGGTATGGCCAATGTTACTTTAATAAAGTGGGTAGTACGGCTAAGACTTCATTTATAACTAACTCGGTAATCGTCGAGAAATTATTCCTGCCAACAACAACAGTATGCTTGATACTACCAAACAAGCCGCCAAGCCATACTCCAAAAAGATCCAACCTGATAGTACTGTACCAATTAGTCGCCCAATAGCGTTCGCCATATAATAAAAGCCAACATCAAGTGACACTCCATCACTATCAGCCAAACTTACAATAAGGTAACTATGAAGGGATGAATTGATAGCAAACACAATGCCAAAGAGCAAAAGTCCAACGACTACCGCTAAGCTTGTCCAGAGCTGTGCTTGAAGTGAGATAGCAATCAACAGCGGAATAGCCGCTAAATATAACGCCCATCCACTGACTTTACTTGGTGTTGATGCAAACTTATCACGACTAATAAATCTAGGTGTTGTTGATTGCACGATGCCATAACCGATAACCCAAGTAGCCATAAAACCACCAACCCACCAATGATCCCAACCGAACTGCTGTGATAAAAAGACCGGAAGCGCAACCACAAACCAAACATCCCGCGCGGCAAATAAAAACAATCGCGCAGCAGACAAAATATTAATTGCTCGGCTTTTTGAAAATACATCACTAAATTTGGGTTTACTTTTAGCCTTACCTAAATCGCTTTTTAAGCTGATCAGGCTAAATAGCCAAACTAATAGCAACATGATTGCCATCAACCACATCGCGCCGGTAAATCCAAGTAAGGTAAGCAACAACCCCCCAAGAAAAAATCCGACGCCTTTTAGTGCATTTTTAGAGCCGGTAAGTATTGCAACCCACTTAAATAGCGTGCCTTCTTCACCCGATTTTACAATGGCCTTTATCGCACTTTTGGCACTCATTTTATTAAGATCTTTCGCGATACCAGAAAGCGCCTGCACGGTCATAACGTAAGGTACGCTTAGCCAGTGCGTTGGTACAACTAACATCAATAATGCAGCTATTTGTAAGCCTAAGCCAATATTCATAGTGCGGTTTAAGCCAATACGTGCACCAAGCCAGCCTCCAATTAAATTGGTGACAACACCAAAAATTTCATAAAAGAGAAATAGCATGGCGATTTCAAGCGGGTTATAACCCAATTGATGAAAGTAAAGTACCACCAACATTCTGAGCGCACCATCAGTCAAGGTGAACGCCCAATAGTTACCTGTCACAATAAGGTATTGCTTGATATCTTGAGGTAAGGTGCTCAGCTGCATAATGTTTTATTCGCCTAACGATAAACCAACTTTGCGTACTAATTCCGCGGTACGATTTGCATAACCCCACTCGTTGTCATACCACACGTATAATTTAACCTGAGTACCATTAACCACCATGGTCGACAAAGCATCCACGATGCTAGAGCGCGGATCTGTTTTATAATCGATAGAAACTAAAGGCCGTGATTCATATCCTAAAATTCCTTTAAGCTCAGTAGCAGCAGCTTGCTCCATCCAGTGATTAATCTCTTCTACTGTGGTTGGCCGTTCGACCTCGAACACACAGTCTGTTAAGGATGCATTCGCCAATGGGATACGAACAGCGTGGCCATTTAACTTACCTTTTAATTCTGGAAAAATATGGGTGATTGCAGTCGCTGAACCAGTTGTTGTCGGAATTAAACTCATGCCACAGGCTCTCGCGCGGCGTAAATCCTTATGTGGCGCATCCAAAATGGTTTGCGTATTGGTGATATCATGGATTGTGGTCATTGAGCCATGCTTAATACCTATTTTGTCTTGTAGTACTTTAACAACAGGTGCTAAACAGTTTGTAGTACAAGATGCTGCAGTCACTATTTCATGTGGCTGTTCATCATAAATATGCTCATTCACACCCATCACTATATTTAGCACGCCGTCTTCTTTGACTGGTGCAGTAACGACAACCCTTTTAACACCCTGATCTAAATATTGTTGTAGTAGAGCTTTGGTTTTCATTTTACCAGAGGCTTCTATAACTACATCGCATTGTGACCAGTCAGTATCAGCAATGTCTTTATTTTGGGTTACCGATAACTGATGACCAGCTATTATGATATGGTCATCTTGATGAGAAACTGCGTGTGCCCACTTGCCATGCACCGAGTCAAACTCCAATAAATGGGCAAGTGTCTCGGCGTTGCCCGCAGGATCGTTAATTTGTACAAACTCGATTTCAGGCCAGTCAAAGCTCGCGCGAAGCGCCAAACGTCCCATTCTACCAAATCCATTGATCCCTACTTTAATCGTCATAAACCCTCCAATATCAAATTATTAGTTACAGCAAGCCACCATACGTGTTGGGCGCTCACCCATCATGTTGAGTCTTCCCAACTCTACCTCAATGTATTCTGGTTGATTAACCACGGTTGCTTCTATCACCGCTTTCATCCATGGCTGCAGCCTTGGGTTTATGGAATAAAATACCCATTGCTTTTGCTTACGATCACACACGATCTCTGCTTTCTTAAGCTGAGCCAAATGTCGTGAAACTTTGGGTTGGCTATCTTGTTCAAGCGCGACCATTAGCTCGCAAACACATAACTCACCTTCTAGCATTAGCATGGCAAGCGTTTTTAAGCGGATCTCATCTGCTAAAGATTTATAAAATTGAAGAGGTGAAAGCTGCATCATCCAAACATAATAAAT
>NZ_JAKEVK010000148.1:0-11573 GCF_022398435.1 Pseudoalteromonas sp. Isolate6
GTGACCAACCTCAGCGGTATCGCGAAATCGGTTCACCTTGCGCAAATGGAATGCTCGTGCGAGGCACGATGTCATTAGACATTTGCACCCAGATTTCCTGATGACCATAGCGTTTTGGAACCACCTGACCCCATGCCGAACTCAGAAGTGAAACAAAACAGCGTCGATGATAGTGTGGGCTTCCCATGTGAAAGTAGAACATCGTCAGGGCCTTATTAAAGAAACCCGTTGCAGAGATGCGACGGGTTTTTTGCTATGTGGGGCATAGAGATTTGAGATATAAAATCTCGCGAGGTAAACTCGCTCCTACCACAGCATCAGCACTGACCAGTGTGGTCGGAGGTGGTTTACCCACCGAGCTGTTGGGCTTCCCAAACAAAAAGAATAAAACATCCTACTTCGTAGCGAGTCAGGGCCTTATTAAAGATCGCGAGGTAAACTCACTCCTACCACCACATCAGCACTGAGCAGTATGGCTGGAGACGGTTTACCCGCCGAGTATTTGAGAGCATGAGGCAGCTATATGGTTTTATGCAATAAGGGCTATAAGGAAAGGTTAATTAACGATATGATGGGTTAAAAACAGGGGTCTTAGCGTGTCATTTCATTTAATTGCACTGTTGGTAATATTTGCATTGTTTGGCACTTCAGCCACTTACTTAATTCGTTTTATGTATAGCTATTGGATTAAGAAGAGGCTTGAAGTGAAGTATATTGTTAACGCGAGTATTTGTGCGGTTTTAGTGATGGTGATCTCAGTGATCAATGAGCTTGTTCGATGACCTGAAGGCTCACTAGTTTATAGAGGCACTGCCTGACAGGTATGCGCAATACATAGTGTTTGTATTGGCATCACAGGTTCACAACTAACCGCTGGTGCTTTTTCTTTGTTATTCAGCTTTTCTTGCTCTGTAATAGCGCTAACGACAGTTTCTACATCTTGCTCATCAGTATGCTTCGTTGAATAGATCAGATATTCCCTTGGTCCACCACAGGTTAATCGTTCACCTACCCCAATTACTTTACACTGGTAGCTTGCATCACAGCCTAAATGTGCTCTTATCTCGGTGAGTGTATGCGCAGTATTAGAGCGACTTGTGGCATCGCTTGGCGTCATTTCACAGCCTGATAATGCCGCAATTAGTGTGCCGATGCAGGCGAGAGAAATAGCTAACTTCATTATTGCCTCTAGTATGTAGGACGACTATTTTCTAGTTTAACACACTTATTTTCAACGCATTGCGTTGCGGGTTCAATTAAATGCTGACAGATACTCATCATTTGATTTTGCATATTATAGGCGCGCTCTAATGTAGTAATTTGCTCCGCTAATTGTTTTACTTGTGCCTCATCTGCTGATTTAGTTGAATAAACCTGATAAGAGGAAGGGCCGCCACAGGCGCGATCGCCAACGGCAATGACTTTACACTGGGTATCGTTATCACAGCTTTTGTCGGCCACGACGTTTTCCAATGATTGTTTATGGGCTTTGATATCAGAGGTGTCGAGCTTTTTACCCTCTTGTTGAATAGGTAAGCTTGCTTCTTTTGATTCTTTAATTTCAGTGTGCTTTTCGCTTACAGGTTTGGTTTCCTGCGCTTTTTGTTCAGTGGTTTCTTTTTTAGTTACCTCTTCTTGGCAGCCAAACAGCAGAAAGGTTGCGAGTAAAGTGGGGATCATCTTATTCATTATATGCTCTCCTAATGTTTGCTAATTAAACTACGCAAGTCTTTAAGGAATAGCAAGTTCTGCAGCCTGCATACACTATATGTGATTGCAGGCTGTGAACGATAGCGTTATAAACCGCCTTTGGTGAGTTTTTGCGGATCGAGTAATGATTGGAGCTCGTGTTCACTCAGATCGGTTTGCTCAGCAGCGACCTCAATAATTGGACGCCCTTCTTTGTAAGCAAGCTTGGCAATTTGTGCTGCTTTTTCATACCCGATCACAGGATTTAACGCGGTAACTAAAATCGGGTTTTTAGCGAGCGCCTTTTGAATATTCTGCTCATTCACTTTAAAGCTTGAAATAGCTTTGTCTGCAAGTAGCCTCGAGGTATTCGAGAGGATCTCAATACTTTGCAAAATATTTAATGCAATCACTGGCAGCATAACATTCAGCTCGAAATTGCCTGACTGGCCCGCAACACTAATCGTTGCGTCATTACCGATGACTTGAGCACTGGCCATTGCTGCCGCTTCTGGAATAACGGGGTTTACTTTACCTGGCATGATTGAAGAGCCGGGTTGTAGCGCCTCAAGCTCGATTTCACCTAGGCCAGCAAGCGGTCCTGAATTCATCCAGCGTAAGTCGTTAGCTATCTTCATTTGTGCTACTGCAAAGGTTTTAAGTTGGCCAGAAAGGCCCACAATCGCGTCTTGTGAACCGATGTGATAGAAAAAGTTGCTACCTTTACTGAAACGGATCCCGATGTTAGTGCTCAGGTTTTGGCTAAATAATTTTGCGAACTGTGGATCGGCATTAATACCTGTGCCTACCGCTGTTCCACCTTGACCTAACTCGTAAACCTTTTCTAAGGAATGAACAATGCCCTGACAAGCGTTATCCACCTGCGCCTGCCAGCCACTTAATGTTTGTGCAAAGGTCACCGGCATTGCATCCATCAAGTGCGTCCGGCCAGTTTTGACATGATGACCAACTTGCTCTGCTTTTTGTTCAATACTACGAGATAAGTGTTTTAGTGCTGGCAGAAGGTCATACACTGCTGTGATTGCACTACTCACGTGAATCGCTGTTGGGATCACATCGTTTGAGCTTTGGCCCATATTAACGTCATCATTAGGATGAATTGCTACGCCGCTTAATTCAGTAGCCAACGTAGCTATCACTTCGTTGGCATTCATATTGGAACTGGTACCAGAACCAGTCTGAAAGACATCTACAGGGAATTGGTCTAAGTGTTTGCCATCAATTAGCTGCTGACATGCACTCACAATTGCTTTTGCTTTATCACTTGATAGATGGCCAAGGGATTGATTGGTTTCTGCTGCAGCTTGTTTGATATAGGCCAATGCTTTGATAAAGCTAGTTGGCATTGTGATCCCGCTAATAGGAAAGTTATTTACAGCGCGCTGTGTTTGCGCCTTGTAGAGCGCATGCTCAGGAACATCTAATGTTCCCATACTATCGGATTCTTGACGAAATGTAGTCATCGTTGCTCCTAATAAAAAGGGTTAAACTGTTGGCAGGTTTGGCACGCATCTCGCTGGAGCTTCAGAAATTGCTGTGACGAAGTATGGTGCTGTTTATAAAACCGTTTTAATGCCAGCAAAGGTTTAAATAATTGATCCATGCATTGTTTACGTATGGCTGTATCAACGAGTGGATCGGCAATCTGTTCTAACAGTTCGGACAATGTATTTTTAAGATAAAGCTCTTGCAGCAGCGGGTTATTATGGCGCTCGTACCATTTCGCCATGCCTATGCCTGCCGCAATATATTCCGCAACCAAGAGTGGTGCTTCAAGTTGTGGTCGCTGGCAGTGGCGATTAAGCTTCGCACGGTAAGTCTGTAATAAAGTAGCTAGCTGCATGAATACAAAACCAAACGATGTAATGATAATGGTTATCATTACATCGTTTGTTTGGCAATTCAAGCTTTAGTATTTGCATTGCCAATCAATTTGTTTAGCATTCACCATAGCAGCCCACTATGAGTCTGAAATGAATTTAAAAAGAGTGATTGAGTTAATTATAGCCGAGGAGATATTGCTGCTCTGAATGCTCTTTCTCTTGTTCTTCGAGTTGCATTAGGTTGGCGACTTCTTGTCGGTAAGCGCGACCTTTAGTGAAGGTATTTTTACGCTTCTTCAGGACGAGTCCCTCGCTTTTAAGTTGGCTTGGCATTTGGGTGATCTCTGAAATTTTCATGCTCGCTTCTCCTCTTGGTACACTTTAAACTTAGCAGAAGTTGTACCAAAATAAATTTCTTTTCTAATTTTAATTGCTTAGTAGAAGTTTTAGCTGTTTGCCTTGCAATTGAGATAAATTCTTGCCTCAATGAGGCGCATAAACCGATCAAAATAGTGCAAACGAGATGACAAAACCTTACTCTCAAGCGTGTGAAAACAATAAACAGCCAATATTAGAAAAGCTCACTCCTTATCTAAACAAGTCTTTGGAAGTGCTAGAAATAGGCTCTGGTACGGGCCAGCATGCGGTGCACTTTGCTGCGACGTTACCACATTTAACGTGGCAGACAGCGGACCGAGAGGTCAATCACGCCGGTATTCAAGCGTGGCTTGATGATGCAGAACTTGAAAACGTTTTACCGCCACTGGCGCTAGACTTACACCATGCGTGGCCTGTTAATCAGCGTTATGATGTGATCTATACTGCTAATACTTTGCACATTGTGTCATCAACGCTCGTTGAGCGCTTAATCGCAGGAGTTGGACGACACCTTAAAGAAAGCGGCTACCTGATAGTTTATGGGCCTTTTAATTATCAAGGTGAATTTACCAGCGAGAGTAACCGAGAGTTTGATACGTATTTAAGGTCACAAGACAAAGAGAGTGGCATTCGCGATCAAGAATGGGTATTGGCGCTTGCGGCAGAGCAAGGACTTACACTACAGCAAGACTATGCGATGCCGGCTAATAATCGCTTATTGGTGTTTAAACGGTAGTTTTGCTCGACACTCGGTAAAGTAATGCTCGAGTGCGTCAGCTTCGCGCTTGGTAAAATCCTCAAGCGCTCGCTGAAAGTCAGGTTGAAATAAGCGGTGATACGATTGCCTCCACACCGGTTCAAAACCCCTCACTAACTTGTGCTCGCCTTGAGCACCTGCGTCAAAGACAGCAAGCTGATTCGCAATGGCGTACTCTATGCCTTGATAGTAACACAGCTCAAAATGCAAAAAGTCGTAACTATCCTCAATTGCGCCCCAATAGCGACCATACAAGGTATCACCATCCACAAGATATAAACTGGTGGCGATAATTTCGTGGTTTAAGTAAGCGCAGCAAAGACGAAGCTTATCTGGCATCGAGGTGATAACTTGCTGAAAAAAGTCGCGAGAGAGATAGCCGTGGTGTCGCGATCGTTTAAGGTAGGTGAGCTGGTAACTGAGAAAAAACGCATCGAGTTGTGCTGTGCTGATTTCTCTGCCAACAGTCCAACTTATGTTAATACCTTGGGCGGTCACAGCTTGGCGTTCTTTTATGACCATTTTACGCTTTCTTGATGTGAGTCGTGCGAGAAAATCATCGAACTTGGCGTAACCATGATTATGCCAATGAAATTGCACATTGCGGCGCATCGTTAAATGACTCTGAGTGAGAAAGTCGCTTTCACGACAAAAGTTAATATGGACTCCACTAATGCCCAGTTGGGCGAGGCTCGTGAGCGTAGCGTCAATATATTCAAGCAAGCAAGAAGATAGACGTTTCGTTAATATTCTTGGCCCTTGAGTTGGCGTAAAGGGAACGCCACACAGCCATTTAGGATAGTAGTCTAATCCATGGCGCTCGTAGGCTTCAGCAAAAGCCCAATCAAAAACGTACTCGCCATAAGAGTGCGATTTAATATAACCTGGCAAAATTGCAACCAACTCGCCTTGGCGTTCAATCATTAGGTGATGCGGTATCCAGCCAGTCTCTTTACTGGTGCAGCCGCTTAACTCTAATGCAAGTAGCCAAGCGTAGCTCGTAAATACATGTGATGGTGAAACACAGTCCCACTGTGCTTCTGTCACTTCAGTTAGAGAATGAATAAACCTATGTTGGTACTCAGTCATTGTGGCCGTCAAAAAATGCGAGCAGTGCTTGCTCAAAGTTACTGTAATCAGGGTTAAAAGTGATCCGTGCAAGCGAAGCGTATTGCGTCATGCTTTTTTCGTGACGCTCGCCAAAATGGACGGTTTTACCTGTGCGGCAGTTAATAAAGGCCTGGTCTTCTAAGTGGTAACTGGTGCAGTTACGATAAGGCCCTTTGCGGCCGTAAAAAATATGTTCAGGTGGTTGCAAAATACCAATATGAGACATATCGATAATATTGTCGGCTTTCACACTCCGATACTCCACTCCTTGCTTAGTCGATAGTGTTTCCGAGTAGATAAATTGGGTCAATGTTGATTTAGGTTGCCACTTTTCTAGCAGCTTTGCCGTTGCGTGATTGTCTATGGTGGTATCGACATCGCTATAGCTGATAAACATCGGTACATCTGGCAAAGTGGTGAGTGATTTGAGTGGCGCTATAGCTTGATGGGCTAACGTTGCGCCATGCCATGGGAAAGATTCATATTTGGCGAAATCCAAATCTGCGTCTTCATCTATCCAATTGACAAATGGCACGTAATCAATCCATTTGGCTAGCCAACCGTTCTTATTATGTGGCTCCGTAGCGGGTGAGATAAGTGCAACAGAGCCTAAATTATTGGGCTTGTGCTTCGCTATGCTACTTAGCACCAAGGCAGCACCCGTGGAGTAGCCAAGTACGGAAAAATGCGTAAAATCTTGGCTCGTCTGTGCGATGGCATAATCCGTGTGGGTTTGCCAATCGTCAATATCAACTTCGGTTAAATCGCTTGGCGCGGTCGCGTGGCCTGGCAGTAACATGGTTCTGACATTGTATCCTGCTTCATAAAGCGCTGCCGCAAGGTAGTGAAAAGTAAAAGGAGAATCGGTCAGACCATGGATGAGTAAAATGGCGTGATCTTTGTTGTCATGCTCAAGTGAAAATGGCGCGATTAAGTCACTTACCTTGGGGTTTGTCAGGTTGAGTAATGTTGCAATAGGCGTTATTAAGGGGCATGGCAGTGTGGCGCGGGGGTTGCGGCTTTCAATAAGTTGCTTGGTCGAACGAATATAATCGTTATAGTTTTTTATATTCCCTACATCGACTGTGACGGGGCCTTTATCGATTGCATCGCGGAATAATCCCGACTTTTTGCTCTTGGTGAATAGCGACATATCACTCACTTGGGTAACACAGTCTTGTGCGATGACCAAAGGTGAGGCAAGCAGGCTAAAAGCAAATACTGTGGAGGTAAGGTAGTGGCGCATTGTCGGTCCTTATGAGCATAAAATCACATGCAGTATAGCGAGAACAGATGACGATAAAAATGGTTAGCGGATCGGTAATATGCGTTTTGCAAAAGTTTGCTTTAGTACAATCGTTGATTCAATCCCGCTAATTACCTTACAGGCCCCCAGTTGATGTTTGGCAAATTGTTCATAGCTGGGCAAATCCTTTGCTACGATTTCCAGTAGGTAATCATAACTTCCGGAGATCACTGAACAGCTGATCACCTGATCTTCAGATTCCACGTGTTGTTCAAATAAATGCGCTGCAGTTGCGGTATTTTCACTGAGTTTTATAAATGCATAAACCAAAATACTTAGGTCAACTTGCGCTCTATCCAGTGCCGCATGATAGCCTGAAATTACTCCTGTATCTTGCAAGCGTTTTACGCGTCGAAGACAGGGAGTATCGGAAAGGTTTGCCTTTTCGGCAAGTGAGGCATTACTCAAACGTGCATTATGTTGCAAGGCGTTAAGGAGCAATTTGTCCTTGGCATCTAGATTTACCGACATAAACCAAATAAAAGAGTGATTCTTGCTAATCAGTATTAAACTTTTAGAGAAAATTGGCAAATTATGCTCGTGGTGATTTGCTAGCCTTAACTGTGGAATAATCACGAGAAGTAATCATGAGTCCATTAGCCGTACAATTTGACGCTTGGATTAGAGGTCCGTTTGTTGACCTTAACGACAAGCTTGAACATCTTTATTGGCAGCAACAGGATAAAGCAAATGTTGAAGGCGTTGGTGAAACGCTAAAAGCACAGTTATTAGAAGAAGGTAATCAACTGATCCAAGCCTTGCTAGAAGAAGGCAATACCGACGAAGGCTTTGAGCAAGCATTCGACTTACTCGGTAACGTTGGTCTATTTATGGCTGCATGCAGACGCCACGAAATTACCGAGCCAAGCCGTGAAAAGGTGTCTCCACTAACGCAAGCATCGGCACTAGCCATGCATATTGGTGCCTCTTTGGGGGTTACGCCGCGCTTCGCAACGGCTCATCTCACCACACATAACCGCGCAATCAACGGCGTGTATAAGCGCTTTACTTCTCATCCGGCAGAGCGCTTATTCATCGACTACAATACGCAGGCCATTCTTGCCTATAAACGTGCGTCTGAATCGTTAATGAAAGTGCATCATTTGGGAATTTCTCATCCCATGTCATTGGTGCTACTCAAACAAGTTAAGCAAGCGCTGCTTGAGGTGATAGAGTCTAATCGAGAGTTATTTAAGGAGCTAGATACCGAGGCATTCTTTTACGTTGTACGACCCTATTACAAACCTTACCGAGTTGGTAAAGAGGTCTATCGTGGTGCAAACGCTGGAGATTTTGCGGGTATCAATGTTATCGATATGATGTTGGGGTTATGCCCAGCTAATGATATTAGCTATGGTCAAATGCTGGTGGAAAAATTCCTCTATATGATGCCAGAAGACCAAGCAACCTTGCGGGAATGCATGCGCACGCCTAATTTAATGGATGCGTTTCTGAGTGCATTGAAAGGGCCGAAAAGTGATTGGTTTGGCCCCGCCTGTAGTTTGTTTGTACAAGTGTGTAAGCTGCATGGAGATACGGCCATACAACATCACAATCAACTCGTCGAAAAGTATATCGCCAAACCTTCGCAAGCAATGCAGCAACAGCACTTAAGCAAAGTGACCGCCAGTGGTCCACCGATTGAAGTCTTACTCAAAGAACTCGCAGACTTAAGAGATAGGCGAGCCGCTGCCGAGCGCGATGATATCTTTACTCGGCATCACGACTTAAAACGATTACGCCAAGCAATAGGGATTAAGCATGAAGCAATATAAGGATGATTTTCACCTGTCTACGGGTCCCTATTTATTGAGTCATTCTGTTGGTCGTATGTTGAAATCTGCAGCGGAAGATTTTCATCAGCAATTTATGGTGCCGTGGCAACTACAAAACCAGGAGCCTTGGCAGCAGTGGCTAAGCGGTATTGATCGTTTTACTTCGTCCTTAGCCTCCCTATTACACACTGATCCTCGCTTGTTTTGTCCGCAAGCAAATCTTTCCAGTGGTTTAACGAAGTGGGCGATGAGTTTACCCGAAAGTGGCATTCGCAAAGTGCGCGTGTTAATGAGTGAGCAAGACTTCCCCAGCATGGGGTTTGCGTTACAAAACGCGCTGGACAATATTGAGATTGTTTATATTCCCGAAGCGATGAATATGCACGACCTTAGCGTGTGGCAGCAATATATTGACGAGCAAATTGACTGGGTATTTGTCAGTCATGTTTATTCGAATAGCGGTCAGCAAGCCCCTGTCGCCGACATCATTGGCCTTGCTAACCAATACGGCTGTAGAAGCATTATTGATATCGCTCAGTCACTTAGTGTATTACCAATAAATTTAAGCGAATGGGGCGCGGATTGCGTTATAGGCTCTTGTGTGAAATGGAGCTGCGGTGGCCCTGGCGCCGGTTTTATCTGGGTGAATGAGGATGTTTTGCCTTATTGCGAACCAAAAGACGTTGGCTGGTTTTCACATCAAAATCCATTCGAGTTTGATATTTATCATTTTGCGCTGAGTGAAAGTGCGCTGCGTTTTTGGGGCGGTACACCAAGTGTGGCACCTTATATCTATGCGGGGCATAGCCTTGGCTATTTTGCTGAGCTCGGGGTTGAGCAAGTAAGAGCGTACAACTTTGCTTTGTTGTCTGGGTTACAAGCGGCATTACCTGAATTTTATCGCTCTCCTACAGCACAGAGTGCTTGCTCTGGGACCGCTATTTTGCATTTTGGCTCGCGGCATGAGGCAGTGATGGAGCAGCTTAAGCGTGCAGGCATTGCTGTGGATAATCGTCGCTACGGTATTCGCGTCTCACCACATATTTACAATAGTCAGGAGGACATTGCGCGGTTGGTGCAGGTTATAAACGAAAGCTAGCTTCCTAATCCTAGTGCTTTTTTGGTCTTCTTCTTCACCGAGCGCCAATGTGTCATTGGCTGCTTGGGCGCGTGCGCTATCAATGCGTTAAAATCAATTTCTTCAGCAAGTACCTCTCCTTGGTGTGCCAAAATCACGGAGTGGGGTTTTAGTGCCTTTACTTTGGCAAGAGATTGGCGATACAAGCGTGGATAGAATACCGGAAAAGGCGCAACAAATTGTCCTTTCACTTTTACCGTCAAATCCGCCACATAGATGCGCTTACTGGGGAGATGATACAAACTCAAATCTCTATCCGTATGACCGGGTGTGTGTATCGCTTGCCATTCGTTAAAGTAGGGTAAGCTATCACCATCAGCTAGGAAAAAATCTGGTGATAATTGTCTTGGATACCAAAGGTTACGTTTGGCCTTGCGCTTTCGCCCAGCAACCCAAAGTGCCAGCGCCATATCGGAGAGATGCATCATGACACCATCAATACCTCGATACCACTGACTGGGGGCATTTGCGGTCGCAATCTTTGCGCCCGTGAGTTTTTTGAGTTTGTGCGCGCCACCGGCATGATCTGGGTGCATATGCGTGACCACAATCAGCTTTAGTGCGCTTAATGGTTTTTGCAATTGCAGGATGTAGTTGCAGACCAACTCAACATCGGCACGACAGCAACCATCGAGTAATAGCAGATCCGTTTCGTGCTCGACCAGATAAATATGTTGAATATAACCTTCTAAGACATGGATTTTCATTCGTCACACTCATTTCCCCAATCAGATCTCAACATAGCATAGGATAAAGACATCTGACCAGTTGTGTATGGCAGTGATAAATCGCAGACATAAAAAAACCGCAATTAAGCGGTTTTCTTATAAGTGATGGCGGAGAAGGAGGGATTCGAACCCTCGATAGGGCTACAAACCCTATACTCCCTTAGCAGGGGAGCGCCTTCAGCCACTCGGCCACCTCTCCGACGCAATACTTTAAAAATGGCGGAGAGATAGGGATTTGAACCCTAGATACGCTATTAACGTATGCCGGTTTTCAAGACCGGTGCTTTCAACCACTCAGCCATCTCTCCATGGGCAAAGATAATACTTAGCGATTTAGGCGCTGTAAACCGTTTTTAAACTGTTTGCTTAAAAAACGTTCTAAAAGTGAGGTTTTTTTTAAAATTGTGCTAGAAATTAGCGGTTTGTCGAAGAGGTTTTGTACAAAAGTGCTGGTTGAATAGGTGCTTTTATGGTCTATTGAAACAAATGCTGACGAGAGCATGGCGGGTTGGGGCGCCATGCTCTGTGCAGACTTACTTATACATAATCACGTCTTTTAACGCTAAGTGTTGACCACATACTGCCAACCACTTCGTCCAATTGATACGACGTTGTTTAGTTGGTTGTGTTTGGTTAAACGTGTTTTGTGATGGGCTGCAAGGTGCAGCTGAATTAAGCATGTCTGGCTCCTAATAAGTTATGATTGAAAACAAGGTTATTTTGCCCGCAATTTGTTTAAATTTAAAACGATAAAAATTGATGTTTTCGGATAAAAATAACTAATGAATTAATGCTTTATTCATTTTTGTTTTAATGGCTTTTTTGAATGGTTATGCATAATTGTGATT
>NZ_JAKEVK010000149.1:0-11506 GCF_022398435.1 Pseudoalteromonas sp. Isolate6
TCTTTAGGTGGAGGGGGTCGTTGATTGTTTAACCTTTCTGTATAATAATTGGGGGCAACGCGCTTGGCTCTGTAACTCAAAAGCAATGTTAGGAGGTTTATTCACGCTACATAATTAATGCTATCCAAAGCTATTTTTTAGGAACTGAATTTGCTACCACATATACCTTAGTTCACAGAGAATATTTAACTCTAACTATACGGTATTAACTTGAAAAGCTTACTATTTTTTATCAATTCATATCTTTTCCTACTGATAACGTGTTTCGCTGCTGAAGCCGAATCTACCACTTTGTCCCAGTGTCCAAATTTGACAGTTATTAATACCAACCTTCCGGACCATATAGAGCATGAAATACTACCAAGAATTAGGTTGTTTGATGATAAAACTACAATCATTGCCCCAACTCCACTTCAACAACAGACTTTCAGGTCTTTACTTCCAGTGCTTGCTCAAGCGCAATGCCCAACTTCGCGTCAAATCGAAGCTGCCAAAGCACTAAATTATGAGTTTGTACATTTAAGTGATTCAGGAGATGGGGGGGCTGGTATCATAGGGCTTCAGCCCATATTCGAATTAAAAGATCATGGGTGGGGGAGTTTTTTCTATAAAGTAAATGTGGAAAAGAGAGCTATCATTGAGATCGTCCATCCAATAAATGACACTTTCACAGCTGAGATTGGTGCACGAGTTTTCCACCACTCAGCCGCCCATGCATATTTTATTTCAGGAGGGTACCGACGCGCTTTTTGGAATAATGCACCTGCAGGAACAGATCCACATGTCCATGACTTGGGTAATGATGGTAGAGCTGACCCTCCCGATCTTTTGAATAGTATTTACAATGTGGTACACCGTTTTGCCTCTTCAGGCCCATATTTAACATTGCAAATACATGCTTTTAGCAACACAACAGCCAGTAAATTTCCTGACAATGATGCAATAGAAGTCGTAGATGACTTTAATCCAAACAGCAATAACCACAGTCGAACGACAATTAGACCGTTGAAAGCTGTAATTTCCAATGGTGCTGGCAGAGTTAATCCGTATTGCATTAATCTTGATAGAACTATTGAAAAACATGTGGGTCGTGCGGGAGTTTTTTATAAAGAATCGCCTTTTAATCATACGAATGAAGTTATAAATACGATTGGTCTTGCCAATAACCAAACTAAAATTCAAAGTGGAAATGGCTATCGGTATTTGGCTGCAGCGAGAAATATTCATGGACAAGAGATTCGCGCAGGTTTACCCCACGAAACGGGCTTTTTCTGCCATTTAGAACTTAGCAGAGAAGCGCGAAGCCCTGTATTAAAGCAAAGCGCGACGGTTTTAGCTATTTCTCAAGCGATTAATCAAAGTGTGGAAGACACTCGTGTTATTTCTCGTGATGGTGTGCTTTGGTCGATGAGTAGAGAGAGTAACTGGCATAACTATGATAATGATTATAATCAAGACTGGGCTACATTATCCGATAATGTGAGTAAAACATGGCCTAACGAAATTAATCACGCAGTTAGCTACGATTATGAATTTTCAACCCCGAATAGTTCATCTAACTTTCGCTCAAAGAGGGTTATATCAAATAAGCGTGCCAGTTCACGGGAAGAGGTGTGTGAGTCATCTTCTTCTGTCGATTTAAGCTTTCTTCCAACCTACGATGATGATGCTGCCCAAGCTTGGATACTAAATAAGTCGCTTGCTCATTCAAACGATTGGAATTTTGCTATCCAAAGTACAGAAACTTTATCTAGTGCGGCAAAGACAGGTGGAGTTAGTGCAAAAATATTAACTAAAAGTGATGCGGTTCTGGGTCTGATAGCTTCAAGTGATGCATTTAGGCAAGATGCGGCTGTGAAATTTGGCGTAGTTTTTAGTATTGATGGAAACTGGAAGATATTCAGTGATGGTGTAGCACAAAGCGCTTTAGATACCAATCGTCGTATGCCTTCGGGGACTTATGATGTTGGAGATCAATTTGTTATCACAAGAGATGGTAGTAGATATCTTGTCAAACAAGAAAAGGTTTCTAACAAGGGAGAATTCACAGAAGTTTACCGCTTGAGTGATACTAAAGTTAGTTTGAGAATGCATGCAGCAATAAAAAGTCCAGGAGGGAAGCTGGGTGATATCCGGGCATCCTTTGCGCCAGATATCTCGGAGTTACGTAAAGGCAGTGTTCCAGAAATAAGCAGGACGAGTCAGAGTAATGAGTGGGATTATGGCTTTCAAAGTGACTCCTTTGTGTCTGCCAACCACGACGCTTTTATTAGAGTAAAGATTAGTGAAGCAACCTCTGACAGTGTTTTTGGTTTTGAAAATGCAGCTGATACTTTGAACAAAGGGGCGTCGATTAGCTATGGTTTTCGTTTTTATACCGATGGCACATGGGACATATATATAGATGGGAAAGCGGTTCCAACAGATATTGCTGAACAAAAGTATGGTGTGAATGATGAGTTCCGTATTGAGAGGAAAGGCGATGAATATCTGTTCAGAAAAGGAACGGCACTACTTCATAGCGTATCAGGAAGTTCAAACACAGCGCTAAAATTACACCTCGCGATTAGGAAAGGAGCTGGAGGCTTTAGAGAAATTTATAGTTCTTTTGTAGATGGCCTGCTTAAGGTTTTACCTGGCTCCGATGAACCTAATCTTACACGGGTTCCTAGACGCCTGAATATAGATGCTCTTTACGTTTTTAAAAATGGTGATGTTGCTTTTTCGTTGAGCCAAGATTATCGAATGGGGATGGTTAACTACGATCAATGTAGTGCATGTATTGTGATGAAAAATGGGGCTGTTTATAGGTATCATAGAAGTGGTACTTACTCAGGTAAAATAAGTCGCATTTTGAGGGAGGGGAGTGCTACTGACGGTTTAAGCTCCAGTGAAGATAATATAGATGGTCTACATATTGTCGAAGATGGGCAGGGTGGCATTCGCTACATGTATATCTCTTACGGGAGTGATGGTGTTGCGTTAAAAAGTCCCAATGGTGATGTTATACAATATGAAGATGGTGACATTATAAAGGTTACCCCAAGTAGACCTCCTGCACCTCATAGCTCTTCAGCAAATTGGACTGGCGAACTATATTTATCCGAAAAGTCTTACTTAGCTGAAGGAACCAGTAACGGTAGGGATGAGGATATCAACGCAATAACTATGCATAATAATAGATTGGTTGTATCGCTGAATTCGACATCAAGTTTGGATACGGATTCTCAATCCGGTTCAAGCAATGAAGAGAGTGATGATGGCTCTGTGTTGTCACATGATCTCCGATTTAGTGATGGAGCGCTAATCTATGTAGATAGAGACTTGACCGTGTCATCACCATCGGTTGCCCCAGTTGCTAATATTGAAGTTTTTACATCTCAGGGCGAGCTATTTTCTAATGGAAGTAGAACGAATCGGTATCACTCAGATATTGGCGCTGCGCACGCATATAGTTGTAATTCAGCTTCGCTTCCGAGCGCAAGCACGGCGATGGCTGATGTAACAGAAAAGTATAGCCTTGGACAAGCAGCCAATAGAGAAGTCGATTTATTAACAGGGATTAATTATCTCGTTCATAAAGGAAATTACTATAACCCCCGCCTCCCAGTCGATACGCGACAAGTAACTTATAGTAGCGTTGAATACAAATATAATGGTGAGTCTTGGCAGAAGTACAGTGGAAAGCGCAGTTATCATGCACCTAGTCGCACAGGCCTTTATCAATTCCGATATAAAAAATGTGTCATTACCGAATTAACGGGGGGAAGTGGTGAGCCTGATATTAAGTGTGATACTAACTTTACTAATCATCCTAATGCGCAGCTCCTAATACGAACACCTTCTTGGGTGCATTACACTGCGACATCTGAAAATGGAAATGTGAACCTGCTATGGAATGATTTTGATGCGTCTCAGTTTATGATTGCACATAAATCACCACGTTCGGATTTGTTTATAAATAATATGACCCAGTCTAACTCCTTTGCAAAGTACAACCTTTCGCAAGGAGTGCATAAGTTCAAAGTTGCAGCGAAATTTGCTGAGCATGTAGGTGAGTGGTCGGATGTACAGTCGATTACAGTAATATCCAAGCCTGCAGGTGTCTCGACTCCGCAATTGAGCACTGATGGCGTAGTGAAGTTAAAGTGGGACAAGTCAAGTATAGCAGCTAATCATTATGTTCAATTCCGTACAAAAGGGGGGAGCTGGCATAGTGAACTTACTCTATCAGGAGGGGCTACTTCCAAGGTATTTGAGGGTTTGGCTACAGGAGTTTACGAATTTCGAGTTCGCAGCAAAATCGGTGATGCATATACGGACTGGGCCTTTGCAAATTTGACCACGGTTATTAGAAACCCAGAGTTTATAAATGTACCGACAAAAAGTAGCACCGGGAAGTACACAGTGTCTTGGTCAAGTGCTAATGTATCTGGAGCCGTTAGCGTTTTGCAAAGACGCTTAAGCGGGCAGAACTGGAGAGATAGAGCAACTTTGCACGGTACAAGCTTCTCAGAGACAGGCCTGTCTGAGGGGATCTATCAATATCGCCTAGCTTTTGAAATAGATGGCTTACGTGGTGGTTATTTGGTTTCTACAGATGTGGAAGTCTCTCCTCAGCTACCTAATCAACCCGGTGATGGAACGGTTCCGGAAGATATCCAGCTTGATGACTTACCAATCCGAGTTTCCGATAAAGTTGGAACTTTAGCTGGAACAGGTAGCGTTGATGGTGGTCAGGCTAGTTATAGTATTCCCATCAAGGTAGTGCCAGGGCGTAACGGAATGCAACCAAACATTTCGCTCAATTACGCATCTAATCAAGGGGATGGGCTTCTTGGTGTCGGTTGGCAACTTTCTGCAGCTGCTGCAATAACACGTTGTGGTAGGACGACTGCGCAGGATGGCGTTAATGTTGCTGTCCGTATGGATGGTAATGATAAGTTATGCTTCAATGGAAAACGCCTCGTTACGGATGGAATTTATGGTCAAGCTGATACGGTATACGCAACGGAGTTAGACGACTTTGCCCGAATTACTCAATTGAATGGTGATTTAGCATCTACAAAAACGTATTTTAAAGTTGAGCTCAAAAGTGGCCGTGTTCTATATTTTGGAAAAACAGCAGACAGCCGTCACTCAATGGCTGGTGTAGAGGCGACCTTAACCTGGTCGCTAAGCAATGAGCAAGACCGTTCTGGGAATACAATCACATATAGCTACACGGATGTGCATAGCGATAATTCAGAGTATCTTCTAAACGAAATCAAGTACACCGGATTCGGTGAGACACAAGGCACTCGCTTTGTATCTTTCGACTACCAAACAAAAGCACGTACAGGCCTGTCTTATTTGGCGGGAGGCAAGCGTCGTAGCACTCGTAACCTAAAAAGTATAAGCACGGGAGTGAACGCAACAAAAGCACGTGTATATAAGCTAGGTTATATCGAATCAGCTGCATCACAAAGAAAATTGCTCGAAACAGTGACCGAATGTGGCTATGTCGGTGATGCTGAACAATGTTTACCGGCCACGACCTTTAATTGGCAACATGCTGCGCCATCGTTCTCACTGAACCCTGTGAGTGACACATTCACTGGTGAACCAAGTGGCTATCTGACAGATGTTAAGTGGTTACATGACGCCATGCCACATGGAGATATCAATGGCGATGGTGTGCGTGATTGGCCAGGTTTATATATCAATGCTGAAGGTGAAGTCACAAGCCATCATAACGATGAGTTGGCTGCATGTTACAGAGGGACGAATGCTTTTTCGGTCGTATGTTTAGAAGTAGATTTTAATGTTGACGGTAAGACGGATAGCTTCAGAAGCTATAACAAACAACTAGAAATTAAAGCCAGTACGAGTAGTAGTTGGACTCGTACGGGAATAATCTGGGAAGATTTATATGGTCACGATGGTATTTTAGGGTTTAGCGACTTTAATGGTGATGCTTTACCTGATCTGGCATTTAAGCAGAGATTATCGGGGCAGCCTTCTAAGTTGTGGGTGTATCTTCACACCGGTAACTTGAATTCACCTTACTTGAATACACAACGGGTCTTAGTTAAAGAATATCCCGCATATGATAGGAATAGCGTGGGAATTAACAGCACGGTATTCAATGATGTAATTAATATCGAGATGTTAGGAGACATGGATGGCAATGGCACAATCGACTTTATGGTTACAGACACGAGACGGCCTGATAGTACAAGATTGCCTGGTATGCCTGCGCCGCAGGAAATGATTTTAGTAGAGCCTAATGGAACGAGCTTTACAACGACAACGGTCTCATTACCAAGCGTGCCTCACTCTGAAACAGTTAATGGCAATATATTTCATGATTTAAATGCGGATGGACTACTAGATTGGTTAAATCTAACAGAGGATGAATCTTGGCAATATAAGCTAAATAAAGGCGGAAGCTTTGAGGGCTCATGGCATGCCTTGGCTGTTAAGCTTCCTGTTCGCCGTCAATTATATGCAAGACCGTCGAATCCTTACGAGCCAGAAGTATCGACTTATCCTGTTATGTCAAAAATCACGGTGATGGATTATAACGGGGATGGCATACAAGACTTACTTGTTGCAAGTGCAGTGCAAGCCTCAAGTTGCTCTACTCTCAGAAGCTCCAGTGGGGATGAGTGGCTATGTGATGATGACCTTTATGGTAACTATAGCAAAGGCAGTACCGGTGGTATGGTAGATGGCAAGTACACACCGATACATAGTGGTCTTACGGATGACTCTGTAAGAACATTCCGTGCACTGGTTTTCTCCATTGGTGAGAATGGAGTGATTACCGGTGAGTATAAAGGCACAAGTATTAAAGCGTCTGCGACTCAGCGTGCGGTAGTCGATGCGACTGGTGACGGTTTACCAGATATCGTTACAGTCTTTGGTTGTAGGTTTGGGCAGTGTGAATGGAATAGCGAAACGGCAGGACGTAGTGGAGCGAAGCAAAATTCAAGCTATCAGCTTGGGGCTTATATCAATACCAACTTAGGAAGTGGTGATGGTAAAGCGCAGGATCTGATTGAGTCTGTTACTAATGGACTAGGACATCAACAGAGTTGGGTATATCAATCGCTATCTAGTGACGTTTACTCTACAGACAACAAGCCTTTTTATACGGCAACTCATAGTGCGGAAAAGGACGATAAAGCCTACTTTAACTTTGCCTCTAGCATGTTAGTGGTTGCTGAGCATAAGACTGATAACGGTGTTGGCGGTCAAATCACCACTAAGTATCGTTATAAAGATGCCATGTATAACAACCAAGGTCGTGGTTTCCAAGGATTTAAATCCATTATTGTAGAGCAAGATAACTTTACCGATAACGATTTAGATTTGGTTACTCGAACTGATTACCATCAAAAATGGCCTCTAACAGGAGTTATGAAGCAAAAGTGTACTTGGCTTGTATCCGCACATCTCGACGATAATGCAGCGTGTAGTGCGGTGATTGAGCACACTGTACAGAGCGAGATTAGCCAGCTTATCAGTGCGAGCAACGCAGTCCGGATTGAAGTTGGTAAAACCGAATCAACAACTTACGACTTAACTGACACGACTCAAGTAAGTAAGCACACAGTGGTTCGAGAGTTTGATGCTTCGGGGTATGGTAATGTCACGAAGCAAACCGAAACCAAAGAGGATGAATTTGGCAAGTACCAAACAATCACCAAGCGAGTTTTTGATGTTGATGTGGAATCTTGGTGGTTAACAAAATACAGCTCTGAAGAAGTAACGAAGAAAGCAGTGACCGAAAGTGGCATGATTGCAGCTAAAGAAGGAACGAATGTAGATTTAAAGACCTCACACTCCGTGTCGCAGTGGGATGATACTCACCGTTTACCCAAGCAGATAGAAGTGAAAGCTTCTGAAGCAACGTTGCAAACCAAAAAGTTTGAGTACAATAGTTATGGTCTAGTGAGCGCCAGCTCAACGACTGCAAATACTTTGAGCGGTATCGAGGATAAACTTACCAGTGTAGAAAGAAGTATGCGTCGAACTTATACTAATGATGGTATCAGTGCGGCTGCAGATGGGTATTTTCCATATCAAGAGACGATTGAAAACGGTACTACAGACCTCGTGTCGACAACACACTACAACCCTATGACAGGTCAAGCCACGAAAACAATTGACCCGAACAGCGTGGTGATCGAGATGAAGTATGATGCATTTGGGCGCGTTAGTGAAACGACTAGTTCAGGTTTGAAACCAAGGTATACGAGATATTATACGATAGATACGGATGCCCCTGCTCATGCTGTAATGCGTATTGTGTCATCGCAGGCAGGGCAGCCGAGTAGCCAAGCCTATGTTGATAAACTTGGCAGAACGGTACGAACAGCCACAGAAGGCTTTGCTGGTGAGTGGATATTCTCAGATGTGGCCTTTGATGCTGTTGGGAATGTTACCGAAGAAATAGGCCCGTACTTGGCAAATGATAGTGTGAAACTAAGTGTGACACACTCAGGGTTTGATGCCTTAGGTCGACCTGCGGGTAAATCAACGACACAAGCAAATGGTCAAAGCTTAGATGTAGCTTATGAATATTCGGGGCTAACAACCACGATCAGCGCTGAGCAACTCAATATGTCTCGTAGCTACAATAGTGTTGGGTGGCTGATAAGCACGGAAGACGCCATTAATGGTATGACTCAATATGCATATAATGGCGCAGGGTTACCAATTGCAATTGCAGATCCAAATAATAATACCATCTATGCCAGCTATGATGCCGTAGGCCGCAAGCAATGGGTGAGTGATCCAAACCAAGGAAAAACTACATATACCTACAATGACTTCTTGGAAATAGAAAAAGAAGAGGATGCAAACAAAGATGTTGTGCGTTATGACTACGATTTGGCTGGTCGTATTACTCAGCGCCATGACACTGGACGAGCAAACGCTTCAGTAACCAAAGCCACAGTGAGCGCCTCGTTTGTTTTCGATAGTGCTCAGCCAGGTTTACTGAAAACGGCAAACTACGGAGGTATAAAGGAAAGCTTTGGTTATGATAGCTATGGTCGTGTGATTACTAAAACAACGGAAGTAGACAGCCATACATTTACCTATAAAAATCACTATGATGGTTTGAATGGCAGACTAAAAGCGTTGGAATATCCAAACAACTTTGTCGTAGGGTATGAATATAACGACCAAGGTTATGTATCGCGAGAATATAACCCAAGTTCGGACTATACCTATCGAAAAATAACAGCGAAAGATGCCTTCAATAACATTACCGCAGCGTTATTAGCCAATGGGGAAATGACTGGTGAGTATGGATATGCCAACGCTTCTGGGCAAATGATGCTATCAAAAGTGAGCTCGAATAGCGGTGTAATCCATCATCTCAGCTACGATGCGTATGACGATTTTGGTAACTTAAAGGGCTACACTAACCATATTCATGACTACAGCGAGCGCTATGAGTATGATGCGCTTCATCGTATTAAGAACATGGCGATGACGGTGAACAACCTCACTGCAAATGTAGCATATGAGTATGACAGCCTTGGAAACTTAACGAAAAAGTCTGACTATGCAAGCAAGTATACATATGCTGATAACAGACCGAATGCAGTCGCGAGCGTTTTAAAAGTCAATGGTCAAGTCGCGAACTTTGGCTATGATAACAAAGGCAATCTGACTTCAGGTGAAGGGCGGGCTCTTTGGTACAACGTTCACAATAAACCCGTTAAAATCACACAAGGCTCTGTGGTGAGCCAGTTCCACTATGCAGCTGGAGGACATCGAGTAAAGCAACAAAAAGTGCAAGCGGATGGCAGTGAAAGCACGGTGTACTATCTTGATAAGCTGTTTGAACAAGAAGCGTCCTCAGGAAATACGATTTGGCGAGCTTATATTAGCGATGTAGCAATATTAAGTTATGACTCAAGCGTAAAGCGCTATCAATTACGCTTTACGCACAAAGACAGATTAGGCAGCACAACCACACTGAGTGACGAAGTGGGTAATGTGATGGCCTATCGTAACTTTGATGTATTTGGTAAGCCGAGAGGAGGAGATGGTCAAGTCATTAGCCCAGCGAAACTCAGTGGCAATGTGCTAGATTTAGAGCTGTTTTCATCGAGAGGATTTACCGATCACGAACACTTAGACGAGTTAGCATTAATTCATATGAACGGTCGGGTGTACGATTATAACCTTGGTCGGTTTATGTCGGTTGACCCCGTTATCCAAAGCCCAACAAATAGCCAGAGTATTAACCCTTACTCTTACATAATGAATAACCCATTGGCGGGGGTAGATCCAACAGGTTATTCTAGCTGCAGGCCTGAAGATTCAGGTGGTTGTCAAAGCGAGCCGAAGCCATTGGAGATTGTAATTACTGGAGGCAAAAATAAAGGGGAATCATCTTCTAGCCCTAATGCCGCAGGTGGTGATATTGGAAGAAAAGGCAATAGTGATAATCCAAATGCACCAATTGCTAACTCTTCCAAAAGTTCTATGCCATCAAATGGTAATGAGAATACTCAGAAGAGCCAAGGTAAAATAGGAAGCGCTATTAGTGATATTGGTTCTCCCAGTACAATCACAAATAATAGAAGTACAGCCCCTTCGTCAGGAAACAATAGTAGTAAAGGACTATTTCCCAATATACCTACACTACCTGCGCCACCAAATGCTAAAAATCATATGTCTGGGATGAGATCTGCTCTGGGTTATGTGCAAAAATATGGTATGAATGTGCTTCAAACTATAGGGGGCTCTGGGCAGGCATTATTAGGTGCTAGTTTAATGAGTAACCCAATAACTTTTATACCAGGTGCTTTAATTTTAGCGCATGGCCTTTTTAATACTGCTCAAGGTGTTGGTTTAACAGAAAGTAATTATGCTCAAGAAGGATGGAGGTATGCATTGGGTGAACAATATGGTGATTACGCATATTTTGGTGTTGACATAGCTAGCGCCGGTTGGGCAGCTTTAGGGCGAAAAATAGGACAATTTGGACTACGAGCTTCAGGCACAAACACCATTCATCATTCAAAAAATTTAACTAATTCTTTGGGACGGGATCGTATCCACTTTAGAGGAGATTATGTGAGAAATTATCGAACAGTATCGGGAGCCTCGTTGGCTATTAATGATGGTTTAGTTATTCAGTATGGGATGAGAAATAATGCTAACTAACGACATATTAATATGGCTTGTCCCTGTTATTTTTATTTTGGACCTGTTTCTTACGATATGTGTCAAACTAAAAAAGCTAGCTGATATTAATTTGATTGCATTAGTAAGGTTTGTAACATTGGTTTTGGGGAGCATATCAACGTGGTTATTATTTTTTGATGTGCCTTCAAAAGGTACTTTATATGATTATTTACTAGGTCTAGTATTATTGTATTACATCCCAGTTAGGTTGTTCTTTATACGATAGTTAATAGCTGGAAGCTTGTTTTGTTTCTAGTGGTTATAGTGCTCCTATAGCCAACGTAAAGGACTTTTTGGAGTTATGCAGAAT